>CAYVRL010000232.1:0-4436 GCA_964454065.1 uncultured Planctomycetales bacterium
AATTCGTTCAGTTGAACTAAAAAGCGACCCATATAGACTCTCTGAAGTAATCCCTTTTTTTCTTGTAGCGTCTATAGAAGTTGGAAATACTACAACAAAATGTATTCTTACTGGAACAAACATGAAAGACGGACATGCAAGACTTGTTAATAAAGTAGTAAAAATGACAAGAGATGTGAGAAAACCAAAAAAAGGCGAAAGAATTTTTGGCACTACTCTGAGTGGAGTAGAGCTTACAAGAGAATCTATCGCAGAGCTTGTCAAAGATACTCTTATTCAAGCACATGAAGAAGTGAATCTTGATATAAAGACAGACCTTGATTTTGCAGTAAGGTCAACTGGAGTTGTTGCCCGGGGGATCGTCGATCTGCGGAGTCCCACCGAATATGCGGAGGACCATCTCCCCGGCGCTCGCAATGTCCCCCTTTTCGACGATGCGCAACGCGCCTTGGTCGGTACGGTCTACCATCGCCGTTCCCCTTCCGAGGCCTATGAACAAGGGTTGCGCCTTGTCGAGTCGGGTTTGGGGGAGATGCTGGAGGAGATCCTGGGACGCTCCGTGCCTTCCTCGGAATGGCTGGAGCGCTTCCACCTCCTCGCCGCCACCCTCCGAGGCGGGCTCCAGGGAGTGGAGGCCGTCCCCCCCAGCCCGGAACAGTGCCCGCCCCTCCTCCTCTACTGCTGGCGGGGTGGCCTGCGATCCACCTCGATGGTCGCCCTGCTCCAGGCTCTCGGGGTCACCGCGGCCACTCGGCTGGAGGGCGGCTACAAGGCCTATCGGGCGGGAATCCGCCGCCGCCTCGCGGTCCTCACCGCGGCGGAAATCCCCTTGATCGTCCTTCGTGGCCCCACCGGGGTCGGTAAGACTCGGATTCTCCGCCGCCTGGAGAGCGCTTCGCCCGGCTCCACTCTCGATCTGGAGGGCATGGCCCGGCACCGGTCCTCGGTCCTCGGCGACGTGGGCCTCGAACCGGCTGGGCAGAAGGAGTTCGAGTCCGCTCTGTGCGCCCGGCTGGACCGACTCGGCCCTCCTCCTTGGTTCATCGAGGGGGAGAGCCGCAAGGTGGGGGACCGGGTGCTGCCGGAAGCCCTTTGGCAAGCGATGGAGAAGGGCATGCAAGTCCGGTTGAGCGCCCCTCTCCCTCATCGCGTGGAGCTACTCGCCGCCGATTATCTGGCCAGCCCCGAGTCCCTTTCGCAACTCGATTCCCGTCTCTCCGCTTTCGAGCAGCGCTTGGGTCGCCGCCGGGTGGTCGAGCTTCGGGAACTCCTCGCGGCCGGTGCGTGGCGGCGAGTCGCCACCATCCTATTGGAACGCTGGTACGACCCCCGTTACGGTCACCACGATGCTCGAAGGGAGTGGACCGCGCAGTTGGATGCGACGTCTCCCCGAATCGTAGAGCAGCTCCTGGACCTGCGCGGCTCCGCGACGGTCCTCCCCGGGTAGAATGGGCGCGCATGTGCGGCTTCATCGGAATCGCCGGCCTGCCCGGACGGGACGTCGCCCAGGATGTCTACGAAGGGTTGATCGCCCTCCAGCACCGAGGTCAGGATGCCGCCGGCATCCTGACCTACGATGGCAAGTTCCACCTCCGGAAGCAGAACGGCATGGTCCGAGATATTTTCCGGGTCCAGGACATGGAACGCTTGGTCGGCAACCTCGCGGTCGCGCATGTCCGCTATCCCACCGTCGGCATGGGTTGTGACGAAGATGCCCAGCCCTTCTACATCAACTTCCCTTTCGGGGTCGGAATGGCCCACAACGGCAATCTGACCAATTTCCTGGACCTGAAGGGCCGACTCTTCCCTCAGGAGAACATCTGCCTGGAGTCCTCCTGCGACGTGGAAGCCCTGCTCTACGCCTTTGCCCAAGGCTTCTTCGCCACCGATCCCCTTGCCTCCTTGGAGTCTCGGATGCGCGTCGCGGTGGAAGGGGTCTTCCGGCGCGCCAAGGGCGCCTACTCGGTTGCCGGGATTCTCGCCGAGGGCATCCTCTTCGGCTTCCGGGACCCGAGCGGCATCAAACCCTGCATCATCGGCCGTCGCGATCTGCCCGAAGGCTCGGAGTGGTGTGTCGCCTCGGAGAGCGTGGCTTTCGATATCCTCGGTTTCCAGCGGGTTCGCGACCTCCATGCTGGTGAGGCCTTCTTCGTGGTGCCCGGCGGTGAGCCGGTCTTCCTCCAGATCCACCGAGGCAAACACCGCCCCTGTATCTTCGAGCTGGTCTATTTCGCGCGGCCCGATTCCTTCCTGGACGAGATCAGCGTCTACAAGACCCGCCGCCGCTTCGGGCGTGCCCTGGGGCGGCAATGGCTCGAGTCCGGCGCCCCCCAACCCGACGTGGTGATTCCGATCCCCGACTCCGCGCGGGATGCGGCATTGCCCTTGGCGGCCGAACTCGAGGTGGAATACCGGGAGGGTTTCATCAAGAATCGTTACGTCGGTCGCACCTTCATCATGCCCTCCCAGGGGGCCAGGCGCTCCGCGATCCGCCGCAAGCTGAATCCGATCCCCCTCGAGTTCAAGGGGAAGTCCGTCCTTCTGGTGGATGACTCGGTGGTGCGCGGCAACACCTCACGCAAGATCATCGAGATCGCTCGTCGTGCCGGCGCCCGCAAGGTCTTTTTCGCCGCGACCTCTCCACCCCTCGTCTCTCCCTGCCCCTACGGAATCGACATGGCCACTCGGGACGAGTTCGTCGCTCGCGGGAAGTCGGTGGAGGAGATCCGCCAAGCGATCGGCGCCGACCACTTGCTCTATCTCGATCGGGAACGCATGATCGATGCCGCCCGGGAGGGGAATCCGGAGATCGAGGAGTTTTGCTGTGGTTGTTTTACCGGGGTGTATCCGACCCCTGACGCCGAAGAGCACCTCGACGCCCTCGCCGCTGAGCGTTTGTCCGTTCGTTGAGGGGCGTGCCCTCCCCGCAGCCCATGGGGCGGGTCTTTCGACTCTGGTTACCCCTGGCCGCGAGCTGGCTGTTGATGGGGGCGGAGTTGCCGATCTTCACCTTGTTCGTGGCCCGAATGGCCGAACCCACCGTGAACCTGGCGGCTTGGGGGTCGGTGGTCTTCCCGGTCGCCCTCCTGATCGAGGGGCCGGTGATCATGCTCCTCGCCGCCTCTACCGCCCTTTGCGGTGATTGGGATTCTTATCGCAAAGTGCAGCGCTTCATGGTCTACACCGCCGGTGGCCTGACCCTGCTTCACGCCCTGGTCGCCTTCACCCCGTTCTATTGGGTCGTGGCGCGAGAGTGGATCGGTGCTCCCGAGCAAGTGTTGCTGCCCGCGCGTCTGGGCTTGCGCATCATGCTTCCCTGGACCGCCGCAATCGCCTATCGGCGCTTCCAGCAAGGGGTGTTCATCCGCTTCGAGCGCTCACGGTTCGTGGCCTTCGGCACATTGGTGCGGCTTTCCACCGTCCTCCTGGTTCTCTTCACGGGTCGAGCGCTCGGGACCTTGCCCGGGATCGTCGTCGGTTCCAGCGCCATCGCCTGCGGGGTCAGCGCCGAAGCTCTCTATAGCGGTTTGATGGTCCGCCCCTTGCTCCGCGACCGCCTCTCCCTGCGACCGGCCAGCGAAACCCTGACCACCCGCTCCTTCTTGCGTTTCTATGTCCCGCTGGCGATGACCCCGTTGATCACCTTGCTGATCCAGCCCGCGGGGGCTTCCGCGATGAGCCGGATGTCTCTCCCGCTCGCCTCGCTGGCGGCCTGGCCCGCGGTCCATGGTTTGGTCTTCCTGACCCGCAGTTCCGGCTTCGCCTACAACGAAGTCGTGGTCTCGTTGCTCGGCCGTCCCGGTTCGGTGCGGGTACTACGGCGCTTCGCCTGGGCCTTGGCGGCCGTGACCGTGAGTCTGCTCGCCCTGCTCGCCCTGACCCCGTTGGGGCGCTTTTGGTTCGGCTCGGTTTCCGGTTTGCCCGCCGACCTGGTGGACCTGTGTTCCTCCTCCTTGGCGTTCGCAGTACTCATGCCCGGCTATCAAGCGCTCCAGAGCTGGTATCAAGGCGTTCTCGTCCATCGGCGGCGGACCCGAGGGGTCACCGAGGGCGTTCTGGTCTATTCCGCGGTTGCCCTGACCGGCCTGGTCGCCGGAGTCCATTTCGGAGGGCCGATTCCAGGGATCCACTGGGCCCTCCTCAGCTTCGTCAGCGCCGGAATCGCGCAAACTTCGTGGCTGGCGTGGCGTGCGCGCTCCGAACTCAGGGCCTTGGAGGAACGGGACAGCGGCGAGCGGGTTTTTCTGGCACAATAGTGTCGGCTTCCATTCCCCTCCAGGAGCCAGCGGCCCCCCCCTCGCCTCGATGCTCCGCCCTCCCCCCACCGCCGTCCTTTCCTTCCTCCTCCTCCAGGTGTGGGCTACCAGCCTGCTTGCCCAGACTTCCTCGGGCCGCCGGCGTGCCTCCCCGGCGGGCCCCCCCCCCCCACGCCCCCC
>CAYVRL010000233.1:0-4430 GCA_964454065.1 uncultured Planctomycetales bacterium
GGTCAAGTCACACCCTTCGGCGCCAACATCGTTGAAGTGGCAATCCTTGGTCCAAGTAGGCCTGGGACCCGGACCCTGAGGGCTCTCGGTGGCCCAGGAGTCGGCGAGGATCGCGGCAGAAGCCGAGGCGACGAGCGAAAGAAACAGGAGCATGGCGGGAGATTTCGTAACTGAAAATTACCCCCCCCCCGAACTCTGTCAAGTCCGAAACCAGATGACGGAATCCTCGCAAACCCCCTCTCCCATGCATGACAGCGCGGAAGGGGACGGGATCGGAAATGAAGTTCCCCGACTTCTGGGAGAGGACGCAGGGGGTAGGAACGACCTCTTTCGGTAACGACGCTCAGCGGCCGGGCGCGGGAGTTTGCTCCCGAAGGTGGCGGTAGAGCAAGGGGAGCCGCTCGGCGAACTGCCTCTTGGCCTTGGAGGAAATCGGATCCTCGTCCAGGAAGCAGGCGAACAGCGCCTTGCAGAGGCTTTCGGATTCCAGGACCGGCAACTCGCGGCCGCCGATCACGGTGTAAAGGCGGCCCCCGGGGCGCCAGCTATAGAGCACTTCCTCGCCTTCGACCAGTTCGTCGGAGAAGAAGTCGCGGAAGCGTCGAAGGGCCGCCTGGGCCCGCGCGCTCTCCTCGGGGGTACTGGAACGAGCCAGCCGCGCGAGCCGCGGATTCAACACGTCGTCGAAGGCCTCGGCCACGTCGTCCCCGCCCACGGTCCGACAGAGGATCCAGCGCAAGCTCTTGGCGTACTTCCCGTCGAGCAGGCGCTGGTAGAAATCCGGATTCCGGCTCAGGGAACGCGGCGTCTCCCCGAGGAAGGAGGACAGCTCCCGAGCGGCTGGTTCCGGCTCCACGTACAACCCCAGGGCGTAGATCTTCACCGAGAAAATGGTCTTGGTGTAGAGCCCCACCCCCATCAGGAATTCCCCATCCTCGCCGCCCGGGAAGGCGCGCATCTGGGCGAAGGGAATGCCGCTCCGCGATTCCCGCAGCGGCGGCAGCGTGGAGGAGACGGAAGGGTGCTCCTGCGCGACCACGGGGCCGACTAGCGAACCTGCCAGCGACAGGGCGAGAGCGCAGAGGAGGGGACGGGGAGCGGCGGGATCCATTCCGTCCCTGGATCGGCCGGGTAAGCACCCCGACTTGAGTCATTCCACCTGGAGCAGCACCTTGCCGAAGACCTTGCGCTCCGCGATCCGGGCGTGGGCGGCGGCCACGTCCTCGAGCGGGAAGCGGGAATCGACCACGGGGCGCAGGCGTCCCGCAAACACCAGTCGCGCGACCTCGAACTGCTCCCCGAGCCCGCCCATGGTGCTGCCGAGCAGGGACAAGGACTTGAAGAAGAGATGGTGGAAGGGCAACTCGATCCCGGCCCCACTGGTCACTCCGCAGCTGACCAGGCGTCCCCCGCGGCGCAGGAGGGGCACCCCGGCGGCGAGGGTGTCGGCCCCCACGTGGTCCACGATCACGTCCACGCCCCCGCGCCCGGCCCAGGCGCGGGCGGCGGCCACCCAGTCCTCGGCGCGGTAGTTCACCCCGGCCTCGGCGCCGTTCTCGATCCCCCGCGCCAGCTTCTCGGCACTGCCCGCGGTCACGAAGACCCGCGCTCCCCACAGTTTCGCGATCTGGGTGGCGGCCACCGAGACCCCGCTGCCCGCGGCGTGGATCAGGACCTTCTCCCCGGCCCGCAGCGCGCAACGCGCCACCAGCATGTGCCAGGCGGTCAGATAGGTGAGTGGGAAGGCCGCCGCGAGATCCAGGGGGAAGTCCTCCGGCACCGGAATCAGGTTCTCGGCCCGAACCACCGCGTAGTCGGCGTCGCCGCCGTCGGTGGTCTCCCCGTAGATTCCGTAGGCGTGGCAGAGGTTCTGCTCCCCGGCCGCGCAGCGCTCGCAGGAGGCGCAGCCGAAACCCGGCGCCACGCACACCCGAGCGCCGACCGACCAGCGCTCGGCCCCCGGCCCGACGGCATCCACCCTGCCGCTGAAATCGCAACCCGGGGTGATCGGCAAGGGAAAGCGATGCCCCGGCACCCCCTTGCGCACCCAGGCGTCCAGATGATTCAGGGCCGCCCACGCGACCCGGATCCGGACTTCCCCCGGCCCCGGTTCGGGAATCGGCAGATCCTCGAGACGCAGGGCTTCGAGCCCCCCATGTGCATGGATTCGAATCGCGCGCATCCCGCGCATCCTATCCCAGCCCGGCCGCGCGCCTCCCTCCCCTAGACTGGAGACATGCTGGCCGAACTCGCGCTCCTCGCGGGAGCCCTCCGCCCGCCGGGGGGCGGAGGAGATCCCCTCGCGGCCCCCGACTCCCTGGCCGCGATCTGCGCACGCTACGCGGACTACGACTTCGACGGGGACGGGAGGGCCGAAATCGCTCATCTGCGACTCGCCCAGGAACCGACGGGCCGTGCCCCGCTGGTGCTGATCCTGGTGGAAGAGCGTCTCCTCGCCCCGCTGGCGGAGGCGCCGCCCTCGATCCCCCCTCTGGAGCGGCTGGCCGACGACCTGCGCCGAGAGGGCTGGAGCGCGGCCCGCATCGCGGTCGCCCTCCCCCCGTCCCAGGAACATCGGGACGGCACGAAGTTGCTGGCCCTGCGCGAGTTCCTGCGCGCGGTGGCGGCCGATCACGAACTCGCCGGCGTCCTCCTGGTGGGTCGCTTCCCCGACGCCTTCCTGGTCCGGACCTGCAACTGGCGCAAGCCCGAGGAAGCTCTGCTGCGCCGGGTACCGGAGGTGGTGGCCGACCGGGCGGACATCGTGCTCGCCGATCTGGACGGCCACTGGGAGGACCTCTATCTCGGTCCTCGGGTCCTCCTGCCCGCGCTGCGGGCCCATTTCCCGGACGGGATCCCCGCCCACCGCGGCCTCTGCGAGGAGTTGGAACGCTCCACCCTGCCCTTCGAGGATTGCTTTCACGTGAGCGATGGGAGGCTGGAGGTGGCGCCGCTGGATCCTCCCCCGGCCTCGGGCCCCGCGTGGATGCTCCGCCTCGACGACCAGGATGCCGACCGGGAGTGCAGCACAGCGGATCGCGCCCGCCCCAACCCCGTGGCCCAGCCCGAGATCCGAGTCTCCCGCATCGACCCCTCCGGGGTCGCCTGGTCGCCGGATCCCGAACTGGAGGACGCGGACGGGCGGAGGCTGATCGGGCCGACGGGGAAGGTGCAAGCCCTGCGCTTCGCCACCGCCGACCAAGTGCCGAGTTGGAATCGCCGCATCTGGGCCCCGGACCCGCTGCTGGAGCGGCGCCTGCTGGCGGATTTCCTGGACCGCGATCACGCTTATCGCAGCGGCGTCCCGGCCGCCGCCTTTCGCCCCGCGTCGATCGCCTGCGGACTGGGCTCGGGCTACGAGGGGCTGAAGGGCGCCGCGCCCGCCTGGAAGTCGCTCCACGAACCCGCCGCCGACGTCCACGGGCAACCCGACCTCTGCCGCTTCCTCGACTGGCTGCGGGTGCCCGCGGTGCTGCGCACCCTTCGCGCCCACTCCGATCCCTGGGGCAGCGTCTTCGCCCGCACCGATCCCGCCGCCCTCGACGCGCGCTTCGCGGCCGCTCCGCGGGGCGGCCCCATGAGCTGGACACCCCGCGGGAAACGCCTGGTCCCCTCGCTGGCCCAGGCCGCCGGTGGGGGCAAGCTCGACTTCTTCCTCCTCCGCGGCCTCTGGGGGAATGGTCTCGCCCCGGACCCCTCGGCGATCTACCTGCACACCGGCTGCAACGCGATCTCGCCGCCGGGCGCGGCCCACCTCCCCTTCGATGCCCCCGATTACGATCGCTTCAACGGCGGCGCGGCGCTGCTCTTCTATGCGGGAGGCGTGGCCTTGGTCGGACGCGCGAAGGTCTTCTACGACGAGCCCCGCGGCTTCGCCCAGACCCTGGCCGGGGGCGGCACCGTCGGCGACGCCTGGGCTCACTCCTTCCAGGTCGAAGCGGAGTCGAGCTGGGCGCGGGCGGGCGGGGACATCGGCCGCAAGCGCAGCTACTTCTGGAGCATCCTCGGCGACTGGACCTTGCGCCTCCCCACTCCCGGGCGAGGCTCCGCGGCGAAAGCCGCGGCCCCGTCAGTCGATCACCCGGCAGACCCCGTCGTTGCGGGCGGCGGCGCGGGCTAGGAAGGCGCGCGCGCGCGGCGGGGCACCCAGGGAAATGGTGTTCACCCGCACGTCCCGCCAGCGGTTCCAACGGGCCAAACGAGCCAGGATCCACCCCGGCTCCACGAGTTCCCCCACCGTGGGTTCGCCGTCACTCAAAAGGAAGATCTCGTCCACCCCATCGCGGGAAAAGGCCTCCTCCAGACCCCCGTAGAGGTTGGTGCCGCCGTCGAAGGGGTTGGATCGCAACCACTCCGTCACCCGTTGCAAGGTGGCGGGATCCCTCGAAGTCAATTTCCCGGCGAAGCTGCTCACCCTTCCGGAGAAGAAG
>CAYVRL010000234.1:0-4423 GCA_964454065.1 uncultured Planctomycetales bacterium
GCGGCAGAGCGGGGATCCCTTCTACGCCCGGATCGCCCGCGAGTGCTGCGACTACCTCTTGCGGGAAATGCGCGATCCTGGGGGGGCCTTCTGGTCGAGTACCGATGCCGACTCCGAGGGCGTGGAGGGAAAATTCTTCCTGTGGACGCCGGACCAGCTCCGGAAGGTGCTCGGGAAGGAGGATGGGGATTTCGCGGTTCAGCTCTACGGCATCCCCGAGGGTGGGAACTTCGAGAACGGCGAGTCGGTACTGGTCCGGGCGATGGGCGCCGTCGCCGCGGCCGAGAGGGCCGGGTTGCCTGCCGCGGAAGCCGAGGAGCGGGCCGAACGAGTCCGCGCCGCGCTCTATACCGCCCGCTCCGAACGAGTACACCCCCATACCGACGACAAGATCCTGGTGTCCTGGAATGGACTCGCGATCGGAGCCCTCGCTCGCGCCGGGCGCATGCTGGGCGAGGATCGCTATACCGAGGCCGCCACGGAAGCCGCCGACTTCCTGGAACGCGAACTGCACGGGGAAAACGGTTGGCTTCGGGCCTGGCGCGCGGGCAGGGCGCAGAACCCGGCCGTGCTCGCGGATCTCGCCTTTCTTTGTCGAGCGCGCCTGGAACTCTTCCAGAGCACCGGAGACGAGAACTGGTTGCATGGAGCCGAGGACCTGGCCGCCGAAATGCTGAAGGATTTCCGCGATCCGAAGAGTGGCATCTTCTGGGACACCGATGGCAACGACCCGACCGTGCTGCACCGGCGCGCCACTCCCTGGGATGGCATGATCCCGTCCGCGAACGCGGTGGCCCTCCAGTGCCTGACCTCGTTGCACGTCCTCGATCATGAGGACCGCTGGGGGGATCCCGCTCATGACGGCTTCGCGGCGGTGTTACGCATGGCACGCGGCAACCCGCGCGCCTTCAGCGCCAGCCTGCGCGCCCTGCTGGACTACGTCCAGGAACCGAGACTCGCGGTCGTGATCGGGAACGGATCCACCGCTTCCCTGGAGCCTTGGCGCCAGGCACTCTATGCGCCGGGTCGTCCCCACCTGGTGACCGTCTTCCGCCCCGAGGCCAGTCCCGAGAGCGCCAGTCCCGTACTCGCCGACCGCATCGCCCAGGGAGGTCGAGCGACCCTCTATCTTTGCGAAGGGACCTCCTGCCTCCCTCCCAGCACGGATCCCTCCGCTCTAGCGGAACTCCTCTCCCAGTAGCGCGCCAGCGACTCCCCCCGCGGAGCCGTGGCCTGGTTTGCCCCTCGCGACCGCGCCGGGACAATGGATCGCATGAGCGCCGCAGGCCACCCTCCCCTAACCCGCGCCCGGGTCGCCGAGCTGTACCGGCGCCCGTTGCTGGAGCTCGTCTTCGAGGCGGCCGCGGTCCACCGCGCCCACCACGATCCCCGCGCGATCCAATGTTCCGCTCTTCTCTCCGTCAAGACCGGTGCCTGTCCGGAGGATTGCTCCTACTGTTCCCAGTCGGCGCACAACGACAGCGGCCTGGAGCGCGAGGCCCTGCTGGATCTCGAAGCGGTGCTGGCGGCCGCCCGTGCCGCCAAGGCGCGGGGCGCGGACCGCTTCTGCATGGGGGCCGCGTGGCGGGAGATCCGTGACGACCAGGACTTCGAGCGCATCCTCGACATGGTCCGAGCCGTGAAGGAACTGGAACTCGAGACTTGCGTGACCCTGGGCATGCTCCAGGAGCACCAGGCGCTCAGGCTCCAGGAAGCGGGCTTGGACTACTACAACCACAACCTCGACACCTCCCGCGAATACTACCCACGGATCGTGTCCACGCGCAGTTACGAAGACCGGATCCAGACCCTGGCCGCGGTGCGTCTCGCTGGTCTCAAGGTCTGTTGCGGCGGCATTCTGGGCATGGGGGAATCCGAGGAAGATCGAATCGGCTTGCTCTACGAACTCGCCGCGCAAGACCCCCCTCCGGAATCGGTACCCATCAACGCACTGGTTCCGGTGCCGGGCACCCCGCTTGCCGAAGCCGAACCCTTGCCCTGGGAGCAGTTGCTGCGCGCCGTCGCGACCGCGCGGATCCTGATGCCCCGCGCCATGGTCCGGCTCTCCGCGGGACGGCGCGAGTCGAGCGAACAGACCCAAGCACTGTGCTTCCTGGCCGGGGCCAACTCGATCTTCCTCGGCGACCGTTTGCTGACGACGCCCAACGCCCCCGCGGCCACCGATCAGGCCCTGTTCGCCAAACTCGGCTTGCGCGCGGTGGGCGGCGCGGCGCCCGTGGAAGTGTGAAGGATTCCCTGGCGGAACAGCTTCGAACGGAGAACCTCGCCTGGGCGAGAGCGGGCCTGGACAGAACTCTGGCCGAGCCCGTGGGCCTGGACTTCAGCAGTAACGACTACCTGGCCCTCTCCCGCGAGCCGCGAGTGGTCGCGGCGGCGCGGAGAGCTCTGGAACGATGGGGGGCTGGCGTCCCTTCCGCGCGCTTGCTCCGCGGTCACCTCCCCCCCCACGCCGAAGCCGAAGCATTGGCCGCCGAATGGTGCGGTGATCCAAGCGCCTTGCTCTTTCCGAGCGGCTGGCAGGCCAACGCCGCCCTGCTGGGGGTCCTCGCGGGCCGAGGCGATGTGGTCTTCAGCGATGCCCTCAACCACGCTTCCCTGATCGACGCGATGCGCGGCGGCAAGGCGCGGCGAGTGGTACACGCCCACGGGGATCTCGAGGAATTGGCGGCCGGGCTGCGGGCGTATCGTGGTGCGCGGCGAAGGCTGATCGTTTGGGAACACGTCTGGTCCATGGACGGCGAACGCGCTCCCCTCGCGGAGGTCTTCGCGCTGGCGGAGGAACACGATGCGTGGGTCATCCTCGACGAAGCCCACGCCGCGGGCCTCTACCCCTTCGCCCGACATCCGCGATTGATCGCCCGCATGTACACCGGAGGCAAGGCGCTGGGGGTGAGCGGCGGCTTCGTCTGCGGGTCCAGGGAACTGCGCCAGGCCCTCCTGGACCGCGGACGCGCCTTCGTTTTCACCACCGCTCCGCCACCCGCAATCGCCGCGGCTCTGGTCGCCGCCATGCGCATCGCCCGGGCGGAACCGGAACGGGCGGAACGGGCTCACGCCGCGGCCCGAGACCTGCGCCAGCGGCTCCGGGCGGCGGGTTGGGAATGCCCTGGCGAGAGTCCGATCCTGCCCGTGATCCTCGGCGAGGACCGCCTCGCGCTGCGCGTGGCGCGTCGGATCCGGAGCGCCGGCTTCGACGTCCGTGCGGTGCGCCCCCCGACCGTGCCCCCCGGCAGCTCCCGATTACGCATCGTCTGCCACGCCGACCACCACCCCGAACGAATCGAGGCCTTGGCCGGGGCCTTGCTCCACGCCCTTCCGGAAGGAGCGCCGCGCCCCGTTCCCCACGGGGCCTCGGCTCCGAAGCCTCCGCGTCTCCCGAAGCGCATCCTGGTCATCGCCGGAACCGACACCGGAGTCGGCAAGACCACGGTGGCGGCCGAGCTCTTCACGGCATTGCGGGCGGCGGGTCACCCCGCGCACTACTTGAAGCCGATCCAAACCGGCAACGAGTCCGACACCGCGACCGTCCTCGCGGCCACCGGCGCCACACCATCCGCCCTCGCCGAACCGGTGCTGGAACTGCCTCTCCCCGCCTCGGTGGATCAAGCCGCGGCCGCCGCTGGAGTGCAGGTCCGGGTCGAGGAACTGCTTGGCGGAATCCGCGCCCGTCTGGCCTCCGCTCCCGATTCCTGGTGGCTCCTGGAATGCGCGGGTGGTCTGCTCGTACCGCTCAACGAGAGAGAAGATCAGGCCGATCTGCTTGCCCGCCTCGGAGCGCCGGTGCTCTTGGTAGCGCGTAGCGCACTCGGCACCCTCAACCACACTCTCTTGAGCGTCGAAGCCCTCCGCGCGCGGCGGATTCCCCTGCGCGCCGTGTCCTTGCGCGGGGAGAGGCACGACGCCAACCTCGCCAGTCTCCGCACCCGCATCGAGGCCCCGGTGTACGCTCCCGGGGAAATCCTTCCTCTTTCGGAACTCTACCCGACATGACCGCCGCTCCCGATTGGCTGCGACTCGACGCGGAACACACCTGGCATCCCTACACCCAACACGCCCTCGACCCCGAACCGCTGCCGGTGGTCGGCGCCAGGGGTGCATGGTTGGAGCTCGCCGATGGCCGACGCCTGTTGGACGGGATCTCTTCCTGGTGGTGTTGCCTGCACGGTCATTCCCACCCTCGCCTGGTGGCGGCGCTGCGCCGCCAGGCGGAGGAACTGGACCATGTGCTCTATGCCGGTTGCGCCCACGAGGGAGCGGCGAGGCTCGCGGCCGAGCTGGTGCGGAGCGCCGCCCCGCTGGCAGCCGATGTCGCGGAAGCGCCTCTCACCCGCGTCTTCTATTCCGACGACGGCAGCACCGCCGTGGAGGTGGCGATCAAGGCGGCTTACGGTCTCTGGGTGCG
>CAYVRL010000235.1:0-4393 GCA_964454065.1 uncultured Planctomycetales bacterium
TGAACCAAACCGAAGCGAAAGACCTAGTTCTCCTTGCTTTGGAGGCGATTCGCCGGTCAAGGAAGATGGCGGCAGACATCGGGCGTTGGGCGGAACAACACCCAACCGATCCCAGGGGGGCCGGAGAACAATGGCTGAAACGGATCTCGCCCACCCACGCCACAGGTTTCTTGTCTCTGGCGGACGAGTTTGTTCGTCTGACGACAGCACCAGAAGGAGAAAAGGGAAATGACTGAGCTAGAAGAAGGGAAGGAAGCGCTCCTTGATGCGCTTGATGATCGCTCGCTAGCGTTCGTGTTTCGGCTGGAACCGGATGAGACATCGGATTGCTACCGACTGTTCGCAGAGGTGACAGCCAACAGCATGATCCTCTGGAAGTTCGTTGCCACGCAAGAAATTCGGTGCTGCGTCGATCCGAAGTTCCGCAATGAATTCGTTACTCGGCTGATCCGTCATTTGACGGCGGATACGATCCTCTTTCTGGCTGGGAGGATTCCTAATCGACCCTGCTGGGGAATCCTGAAACCATGAAGACCATACCTTGTTCCTGTTGTGGAAAACCATCGGTGCTTAGACATCGAATGGAACCGTTCTGTCTGCTCTGCGCCCCGGAATCAGCCAAGGCGGAGCATCGGAGGAAAGAGCGGAGACGACTGAAGGCGTTGAGTGAACGGATCAATCGTGCGAAGAGAGAGGGGAATCCCTTTCCCGCTCCTCGCCCCAAGCCCGTTTCCTTGAAGGCCCCTATGCCTAAGGAGGATCTTCCGACGCCGGAGAATGATTACGAATCCGCCAAGTCCCTGCTGTCGTTCTACACGGGGCAACTGGCGGCGGTGCGAATCCTGCTCACTGGCCTAGGGCAGGAGGAAACCGAAGACCAAACTCCGAAACAGAAGCTTGAACACCTGGAATCGGTCATCAAGAGGATCAAGAGATCGAGTAAGGCGGAAATCGAACGTCTAGAGGCCACTCTGCGAGAGATGCGAGGGGGAAAGGTAGCATGAGTAGAGATCGGCCCTTTCTGTGTCGTGTGTCATTCCGGGTGGAAGTCATCGGTCGCGTCGAGGCATCTACCCAGGAGGAAGCGGAACGGATGATCCGGGAAATCTGCCGGCGTGACGGACTTTCCGCGGAATGCTTCGCTTCCAGCCCGGAGAAGTGGACGCTGGAGGCCATTCAATCGGTTGGTTCTCCTCGGCCCCCGGCCCCGGAGATGGGAGGTCTTCCGGTTGATTATGAGGAGCTTGACTAGCACGGGCGCAACAGTAGGATAACAGCATGGAGAAAGGCGAGAAGAAGAGAACCTTCCCGATGTCCACCAAGCAGGTGGCAGAGGCGATGGGCGTCGCTGTCCACAACATCCGGTGGCTCATCAACAGCGGTCAGGTGGTCCCCGACAGGGGGCCTTCTGGTCAGTTCCTTTGGCGGAAGATCCACTTCCTTGCGGTGGAGCGGATCTATGCCGAGCGGCGGGCGATCCAGGAGGGTGCCGGGAGACCTCCCCTGTGATGCGTTCCATTCTGCGACGACGCGCCTTCTGGTCTTGCCTCATCCTGGTCATGCTGGTGCTGTGGTGCTATGTCCTTTGGTCCGGCTGATTGGGCGATCTACGTGGCTCTTCGTGATCGTCCTCATGCGCGGATGACCGTTCTCAGGGCGCTACGGGCCGCGTGGCGGGCTTCTCCGCCTGGGGATTATCGGAATGTCCAGCAATATGCCGGGATGCTCCTGGCGGCCCTGCTAGCTCGCTGGGCGCGAATCTGCGCGGTGCGTTTGCCGCGCCTTGCCGGGGAAGTCCTCGGCTTGCTCTCTGTCGGCAAGATTCATTGGCTCCAGATCGCGCTGCGCCTGGTCTATGATTGTGATCCGCTTTCTCGTCCCGCTGCTACCAGGAAGGATTCCACCCCTTCTCCTCCCCTGTAACGCGACGCGGCCCCCTTCGTCTTAGGGGCATGAACATTCCCGACCGAAAACCGACCATCACGCACCGAGGGTTGAAAGCCTATCGGTTCGAGGATGGAAAGCTGAGGATTCCAATCCTTGTCCTCTCGGACGCAGAGACCTGGGAACCCATCGAAAACGGGGCAACGATCCTCTGGGCCCCGATCGAAGATTACGACGAAGCGGAGGCTACCGGGAAGTTCGATCATTGGCCGAATCCCATTGTCACTTCCTCAGTTCTCGCCGGTCCTAACTACTTCGAGTGATGAATCAAGCCGAACAGGTTCTAGAGGTCAGCCCGAAGGAGGCCGCGAAAATGCTTCGCAAGGCGCTCCGCGCAGCCTATCCGGAAACGCGGTTTTCCGTTCGGATGAGTCGCGGCACTGGTTACGGTACGCTTCATGTCTCGTGGAGCGGTGGGCCGAGCGAGAAGGATGTCCATCCCATCCTCGCCCACTTCGAGGGGGCTTCCTTCAACCCGATGACCGATTCCACCGTTTACAAGGGGGCTGTCTGGGACGATGATCTTCGCTCCTTCGTGCGATTCAATACCCGTTTCATTCTGCCGAGGAGATCCTGAGAGATGAGGGGACAAATCGAACACTTACCCGATTGCTTCATTCGGCACGAGGAGGCGGGGAGGATCCTGTACCTGAACGAGGAGCATAAGAGTACACGAACCAGAAAACTGTTCTACTGGACTGTTTTCATGGGGGGTCGGTTCGTCATTGATCGCCGTCCTATGTCGGGACCTGTAGCATTCCGCTTGATCGGTAAACTTATTCAGGATGCCGCAGATGCCGAGGACCGAAGCGGGCCGGTTCATGCTCGGATCTACGCAGCAAGGCGCAAACGGGAAACGCTTCTGGGTGATCTCGTCGCGCTGGTAACGATCCCTCCCCCTAATCCGTCTGATGGAGCATGAGCAACCCGAACGCGCAGATAGGCCGGGCGGACTACTACGACCGCCAGGAAGAGAAGGAGGAAAGGAGGATCGAAAGGGCCGCGAAGCTGGAAGCCGAGGCCGAACGCCTGGACCAGCAGGCCAACCGGTTGAGTGATGCCATGAACGGCACTCCTATCTTGATCGGCCACCACTCCGAGAAGCGGCACCGTCGGGACATTGACCGAGTTTGGGACTGGCGGAGGAAGGCGGCTGCGAACCGCCGCGAAGCGGAGCGGCTCCGGAGCCACAAGCCCGCCCACCGGTCGGGTGTGATCTCTTCGGACGCTCCCGATGCCCTGGAGCAGATCCGGGCAAAGATCGCCGATTGTGAGCGCCTGCGCGACCGCGACAAGGCGCTAAACGCAGCTTGGCGCAAGGCTGGGAAGCCCTCCTTCGTGGACTTTCAGCGCCGGGAGATGACCGCCGAGGAAGCGGAAGCCCTGAAGGTCCAGGTAGAACGGTTTGCGGAGCTTGCCAAGATCAAGCCGGCAAAGGCAATGCGTCTTGCTTCCGCCTGCTGTTACTCCTGGGACAAGCCGGGTAACCCTTCCCGATACTCGACGGAGATTCGGCGGCTCAGGAAGCGGGAGGCGGATCTCCTGAAGGAGTCGGAGCGCCGCGCCACTGGGGGGCAGGATGACCGGGTGTTCTGCCGTGAGGGGCTGCGCGTGGTGGCCTCCGAAGACCGGGAGGATAACCGGATTTGCCTCTACTTCGACGCGATCCCGGAGGAGGAGGACCGGAAGAAGCTCAAGGCTTGCGGTTGGCGCTGGTCGCGTCGTGCCCAGCGGTGGCAGCGGATGTTGACCCCGTCGGCGTGGCCTCATGTGTCGTGGATCGCTGAATCCCTGGGGTTGGCGGAGGAGCAATGCTAAGCGTTCATCGTTTGCGCCGCGCCGAGCATCGAGCCCGCGTCATCTTGTCGGCCTGGCGGAAAGCCGGTAGCCCGTGTCTTACTCTTCCGCCGCCTGATTCCTTCGCAGGGATCCTAGAGCGACAGAGGATCCGGGAGTTTGCCTACCGCGCTGATCTGCGTCCACCTTCCCGCGTCTTCGGCTATCTGCGTCGGGCGGAGGAGACCGGGTCACCTGTGGACATGGAACGGATCTGGGAGGCCATCCGTAACGCGGAGGAGGGTTCCGCGTCTTATGGGCATGGCTGATACTCTCCTTGATACTAGAGCCGCTGCGGCCTGGCGAGTCATAGATGACATGCTTGACCGGGTTTCGCGCCCAGGACTGGGCCAGTGGTCTACCATCTGTCGCGTCCAGGTCTCCCTAGTCGATGGCTTGGGCCAGCAGTATGAGATTTGCGCAGTGCTGGACCCGGTTCCACCCGCCTGCGTAGATGGGGTCCATCATTGGGAACATGCCGATGCGTGGGGTCACGGATCCGCAGCGTACTACCGTCACCGGTGCCGCCGGTGCGGGGCAATCCGCGAATGCGACGGCCAGCGCCTCGCGGATGATGGCCGCCGCTTTAGCGCCGTCCGTTATCTGGCGGCGG
>CAYVRL010000236.1:0-4375 GCA_964454065.1 uncultured Planctomycetales bacterium
GGAGGCGATCCGAGCCTACGCGGGGGTCTTCGCCGCCGAGGCGAAGCGCCTCGGGGCCACCGCTCCCCAAGACGCCTTCTACGAGGGCGTGATCCGGGCCGGCGCCGGGAAATGGAGTTGGCCCCCGCTGGCCCTGATCTGCGCACGCTCCCTCGGCGACGCGGAGATCCGCACCCGCGCGGTCCACGATCTCGCGGCCCTGCGCATCGGTTTCATGGCCAGTGAACAGGGTTATGGCGTACCCGAGTTCCTGGAAGAGGGTTTCGCTGGTCTGATCGTGCGCCGCACCGTCAAGAAGCCCGCACCCCTGGTTTCCCACGACAAGGCGGCCCTCGCTTCGACGGTCCAGGGTTGGGGAGTCTTCGCGGGGATCGGCGCCACCGCCAACGACCACTCCAACGATCCCCACGGCTGGCCCTTTCTCATCCGCGCCGCGGTCAAGGAAATGCTCCGTCATCCCGCCGAAAGCGGACCGGAACACGTGGATGCCCTCCTCCAGCGCAGCCACGAGGATTTCGCCCGCACCGACTATGCCTACGCCTGGGCGGTGATGGAATTCCTGTTGGACGACCGCTACCCGATCGGCGCGGCCGCGGTCGCCGCGCGGGAGGACCGACGCTGGAAACGTCCCAAGGAACCCTTGCCGCGCAGCCGTCGCACGAGCACCCTGGCCGCCCTCGCCAAGTTGCGTCGCCAGGACCTCCGCACTCTTCCCCAATCGGAGCGTTCGCTACTCCTGGTGAAGGCCCTCAGCGAAAGCGAAGGGGAGGATCCCGGCGCCCGCCATGCCGCTTTCCTCCACTGGGCGCAGAAGGTCATGCCGAAGAAATGATGCCCGGGGAGGATCCTCCCTCCAGCCGCGCGGCCATGCCTTCGGCATTGAGGAGCATGCCCCCGGCGGCGCCGCGGACCAGGTTGTGGATCAGCACGGTGAACTTCCAGTCCAGGACCGCGCAGCGGCGAAGGCGGCCGAGGCTGATCTGCATGCCTCCCTCGGCATCGCGGTCCAGCCGCGGTTGCGGGCGGTCCGGCGCCTCCAGATAACGTAAGGGACGCGCGGGGGAACGGAAACCTTCGGTTCCGGGGAAACCGCGCCAGGCGGCCAACAAGGCCTCCGCGGTCAAGGCCCGACGAAGTCGGATCGCGACCGACAGGGTATGGCCGTGGCGCACCGGCACCCGCATGCAGGTGGCGGAAATCCGGAGAGCCCCGCCGAGCATGGCCTCGGTCTCGGATTCCAAACGGGCTTCTTCCTCCGGAATCCAGGGGAGCAGATTGTCGCCATCGGCGAGCTGTGGGACGCCGGCACGCCCCGCCCCACTGATCGCTTGCAAACTGGTGACCAGGACTTCCTCGATCCCGAAGCGACGTAGCGGGGCCAAGGCCAGGGTCAGGCCATGGGCGGTACAGTTGGGACTGAAGACGATGCCGGGTTCGGCCCGGGTGGGCAGGACCTCGGGATTGACTTCGGGGATCACCGGCACGCAGGCACCGAGCGGGCGGGTTCCGGCATTGGAGAGGACCAGCCGCCCTTCCGCGACCCAACGCGGTTCCCATTCCACCGCCACCGGACCGGGCAGCGCGGAGAACACGAAACGGGCGGATCCGGCTTCTCCCAAGGCCACCAGACCCCTCCCGGGCGGTCCGAGACGGGCGACGACCCGAAACAGGGGGTGTCCCTCCAACAACTCCAGGAGTGCCCTTCCGACCAGTCCGCTGGCACCCGCGACCGCGACCTCGATCATGCGAGCAGGATACGCCTTTTCGATTTAGCATGAGCCCATGCTCCACCGCCGCATCTTCGCCCTCCTGCTCGCCTTCTGCCTGCTGATCGCGCCCGCGGCGGCCACCTGGTCGATCGTGGTGGTGAACACGCGCACCGGCGAGGTGGCGGTGGGCGTGGCGACCTGCCTGACCAACTTCAACCTGCGCAAGGACGTGGCGGTGCTGGTCCCCGGTTTCGGCGCCGGCGCGGCCCAGTGTCTGCTGGGCGGCACGGTGCGTCGTTCGATCATCTGGGAGCAACTCCAGCTCGGCACCCCTCCCGACCAGATCCTGGACCAGCTCTCCAACGACCAGAACTTCGATCTACGGCAATACGGAATCGTGGACCTGCAAGGTCGGGCTCTCTCCTACACCGGAGTGAGCTGCGGGGAGTACAAGGGCCAGATCGTGGGCGGCTCCGGAGATCTGGTCTACGCCATCCAGGGCAACGTCCTGACCGGTGCTCCGGTCCTCCAGAACGCGGAATCGGCCCTGATCAACACGCCCGGCGATCTCGCGGAGAAACTCATGGCCGCGATGGAAGCGGCGCGCGCGATGGGCGGCGACGGACGCTGCTCTTGTGATCCCTTCGATCCGCCCTCCTGTGGTTCTCCGCCCCCGAGTTTCAACAAGGCGGCGCACGTCGCCACCATGCTCATCGGCCGCATGGGGGATCCCATCGAACCCTGCGCCGCCGGCTGCGCGCGCGGGGATTTCTACCTGGCCCTCAACGAGAAGAACCTGAGCGCCAGCGATCCCGATCCGATCCTGCTCCTTCGCCAGGACTACAACGCCTGGCGCGCCGCCTTGATCGGGCGGCCGGACGGAATCCTGTCCCAGGCCTGGACCACCACCGACGCGGTGCCCGCCGGTTCCACGACCCCGATCCAGATCGAGGTCGAACTCTACGACGTGGACGGAAACGCCCTGACCACCGGCGGCGCCACGGTGACCCTGGAGCACGATCCGCGCTCGGCCGGGGAATCCACCCTGCAGAACGTGGTGGACCACGGCAACGGCACCTACACCTTGAACGTGCTGCCAGGACAGAATCCGGGCCGTGATCTGTTGCGCGTGGTGGTGGACGATGGCGTTCTCCCGGTCACCCTGTGGCCTCCGGTGGCCTTGCTCCTGCAGCCCGCCCCGCAAGTGCCCTTCAACGGCGCCGATCCCATCGCGGGTCTGAATCCGGGCGGCAACGACGCGCAGGCGCAGCTCATGCAGGACGGTTTGCGCGCCTTCTTCTTGCAGGGGCAGGGGGCCGCGGCCGAATTGATGCGCACCTCGCGGCCCACCGTGAACGATCCCTTCGGCGCCTCCACGCGAGTCGAGTTCGCGACTCCGCACGGCTGGCGGATCAGCGACTTCTGGATCTCCGACGACGAATTGGAACTCATCGCCAGCGGCTTCGCTCCTGGTTCCTCGGTGCAACGGCTCTTCCACGCCACACGGACCCTGGCCAGCGATCCCTTCGGCGCTCCGGAAGTCCTGGAGGGGCTGGACTCGGGGCAGGGTGAGAGTGGGCCCGCGCTCTCCGCCGATGGCCTGGACCTGGTCTTCGCCTCGCATCGGAGCGGCAACTGGGATCTTTGGACCTCGCATCGTTTCGTGCCCGAGGGCGCATGGCTACCGCCGATCCAGCTCACGGAGCTGGACCGCGGCGGAGACGAGGCCTCACCGCTGTGGATCGAAGGCGGAACCCGCTTGCTCTACAGCGAAGGCACACCCAGCGGGGGAGGCCGGCTGATGAGCGCCGAACTGCTGCCGGACGGCAGTCATGGTCCCCCCCAGCTCCTTCCGGGGGCGATCCAGCGTCCCGGCACCGCGGATCTGCCCTGCGCTTACGACCCGGTCTTCGATCGTCTCTGGTACGCCGAACGCGCCAACGGAAGCGACTGGCGACTGCTCTCCGCGAAGGCCGCGTACGGAAGCTTGTCCGCCCAGCCCGATTCCCTGTCCGCCGCGGGCGGCGGAGCGGTGGACTTCACCCTGGACGCGGGCCCCGACTGGGCCGGAGCCAGCTATCTCCTGGTCGGCGGCGGCTCCGGGGCCACCCCGGGCGCCCACTGGAACGGCACGGTCCTTCCCCTCGCCGCCGACGAGGTGAGCGACTACCTGCGCAACCACGCCAACGATCCCGGCCTCAGCGGCTTCCGCGGCAGCTTGGACGCCAACGGCCAAGCTACCGCCCGCCTCGACCTCCCCCCCGGCGCCATCACCGACCCCGCCCTGATCGGCATCACCTACCGCTTCGCCTACGTCGCCTCCACCCCCTCCGGAAGCATGGTCAGCAACGCCACCACCCTCCGGCTCGACCCCTGATCAATTCCATCATTGGGATGCCGCGAGGGCGATGCGTTCTGCGAAAGCGGTAACGAAGCTGCGCAGACTCGTGGGCACGCTGAGCTCTCGATAAGAGCCATCCGTGGCGCCTTTCTCCCGCTCCGAGAGGAGCAAGCATGCTGAGTCATAAACCCCCTCCTCAATGAGCCTCCGACACATCAGGTCATAACGAGAGGCATAAGAACTTCCACTGAACTCTGGGAAAACCGGGAAATGGGGTTCCTTCACAGTTACAGGAGATCGAGATTCCTCGCAGTCCTCCAATAAG
>CAYVRL010000237.1:0-4357 GCA_964454065.1 uncultured Planctomycetales bacterium
GAGGAGGAGGTTGACGAGCAGCAGGTCCATCTCGGTGTTGCCCGCCCGCTCGCCGACACCGAGGGCGCAGCCGTGGGCGCGTTCGACCCCTTCGCTCAGGGCAGCCAGGGTGTTGATCAAGCCCAAGCCGCGGTCGCGGTGGCCGTGCCAGTCCAGCTTCGCGGAAGTGCCGCGCCGTTCCTGGAACTCGTTCACCCAAGCGACCAGATTGCGGACCCCGGCGGGAGTGCCGCTGCCCACGGTATCGCACAGACACAAACGGTCCGCCCCCTCGTCCAGGGCGGCGCCGTAGAGGACTTCCAGGGTCTCGGGTCGAGAACGGATCGTGTCCTCGGTGACGAACAGGACCGGCAGGTCGTGGCTCTTGGCGAAGCGCACCGATTCGCGCACGCTGCGTGCCATCCGCTCCAGATCCCAACTCTCGGCATAGGCGCGGATCGGGCTGGAACCGATGAAGGCGCAGACTTCGATCGGAGCCCCGATCTCCTGCACCATGTCCACCACCGGCTCGATGTCGCCGACCACAGTCCGGCAAGCCACGTTGGGAGTGATGTGCAAGGGCGCCATCTCCCGGGCCAGCGCCAGGATGTGTTCGCGGGCCACGGGGCCGGCGCCGGGCAAGCCGACATCGGCGGTATCGATCCCCAGCTCATCCATCAAGTGGACGAGTTCGATCTTCTTTTCGATCGGGGGATCCACCACGGACGGGCATTGCAAACCGTCGCGCAGGGTTTCGTCGTCGAGCAGTACGCGTCCCGCCGGGGGGGTGGGCAGTTTCCGCTGCCCGTTGGCTTCCCAGTCGTGAATCAGTTGGTCGATGGGGGGTGCATCAGTCATCGCCTTTCAGGAAGTCATCCAGTTCACGGTCGTCGAAGTGCGGGTGGCGGCCGACGCCGGCGAGGAACTCGTCGGCAGCCCAGTCCGCCAGAGTCAGATCCACGGCCAGGGCCTTGGCGAAATCGTTGCTTTCCGCCGCGACGAGGATTCCCTCGCGACGAAGGCGCCCCCGCGGACCGATCTGGGAACGCTTCAGGAACAGCTCATCACGGGTTTCGGCGAGCACGCGCAAGCACTCGATCGCCGAGATGTACGGTTCCCCTTCCACCAGCTCGCTGAAGAGAAGGTGGACGATAACCAGGAGTTCGTCCTGATCGAGATGGTGGGCGCGACGGAAGCGTTCGATCGCGAACTCGCGGCGTCCGGGAGTGAGGGCCACTCGCCGACGGATGAAGACTTGCGCGGCCCGGGCTTCGCCGCGCACCCGACGCAGGCGCGGGGAGGGCGGACCGCCCGGAGTGTCCACCGGGAAAAGCGCTTCGGCGCGCGCCAAGCAGTGGTTTCGCCACGCGTAGAGATCCCACAAGTATTCCTCTTCCTCGCGGTAAGGTCGCGCCTCCTCGGTATCTTCTTCACCGATCCTGCCGCCGTTGCCCAGTTCGGCTTGCCAGAAGAGGCCCAGACCGCGCGGAGAAGCGTGGAACCAGAGGTCGAGCGGGTCGAAAGCGTCACGAGAGGTGCCGCGACAGCGCACCCAACGTTCGCGGCGCAAGGCCATGCCGGGCCCCAGAACGCGCAAGGCTTCGCTGCGCTCCACACCGGCCTGGGAGAGCAGCCCGATCAAGGTGCTGCCGAGGACCGGGTCGCTGCTGCCGCCCAAGCGACGGTGGAAGAGCAGGGCCAGGACCAGGAGTTCCACCGCGTCGAGGTCCGGCTTCTCCGCGACCCGATCCAGGACGGGCAATTCCTCGAAGATCCGACCGCGCAGTTCCTGGACCCGTTCCCGGGCCTTGCTGATCCTCTCGCCGGTCGTGCCTTCCGCGTGTCGGGCCTGGAGTTCACCGATCTCGTCACAGAGCTGGAGCAGTCCTTCGAGAGGTGTCATCCTCCCCATTGTAAGGGTCCCCCCCACCTATAATCCCCGGCTGATGGCACGGGTCCGCCGCCGGGAGAAACGCCACCAGGCGCTCACGGCACTGCGCGAGCATCTCGAGCAGGCGCCGGGGACCCCCTTTCGCCCCGAGGGCTCCGTCCACGCCGCCGACATCGCGGACGTGCTGTGGCTGGATTTCGCTCCGGACGAGGCCCGCCTCCTGTTCCAGGACCTGGCCCCGGATCTGGCGGAGGAAGTCCTCCCCGAACTCGAACCCAAACTGGCCTCGAAACTGCTGGAAGGGCTGGGAGCGCCGGAGATCGGCCGCCTGGTCTCGGCGCTGCAAGCCGACGACGGCGCCGACATCCTCGAGGAACTGCCGGACGATCTCCGCCAGGACGTGCTGGCCCACCTCGCCCCGCAGGAAGCCACGGATCTGCGCCACCTGGGAGCCTACGACGCCGATACCGCGGGCGGTCTGATGACCACCGAGTTCCTGGCCGTCTCTCCCGAGGAGAAGGCCGGGGACGTTCTGAAACGGATCCGGCGCGGTGAGAACGAACAGGCCGAGACCATCGGCACTCTCTACGTGGTCGGCCCCGGCGGGGAACTGCGCGGGGTGATTTCCGCCCGGGAGCTGCTCGAGGCCGGGATCCACGAGAGTTTGGGCGAACTCGCCAATCCAGACGTGATCCTCGCGCGCACCGACGAGGACCGCGAGGAAGTCGCCCACCGGATCCTCCACTACAACCTCCACGCGATCCCGGTGGTCGACCCGCGGGGCATCCTGGTCGGAATCGTGACCGCCGACGATGCCCTGGAAGTCCTGGAGGACGAGGGTTCGGAGGACGCCCTGCTGCTCGGCGGCGCGAGCGCGGCTTCGGAACCCAGCGAGCCCCTGTGGCTGAAGGTCATCCACCGTGCTCCCATGCTCCTGGTCACGGTCTTCGGCGGGCTGATCATGTCCCGGGTGATGAGCATCTTCGTCCCGGAATCGGTGGAGGGGCGCGCGGGCGGTTCCTTCTCCACCCTGATTCCCTATATCCCGATGGTCCTCGGACTCTCCGGCAACGTCGGTTCCCAGACTTCCGCGGTCATGGTCCGTGGCTTCGCGGTGGGACAGATCTCCCCCGGTCGCCGCCTCCCGGTCTTCTTCGGCGAACTCCGGGTCGGCATGCTCCTCGGCCTGATGACCTGCTTGATCGCGATTCCGGTCGCCGCCATCTTCGCGGGCGGGGATTGGCACATGGGCCTGTCCCTGGGCGTGGCCCTGCTGGTGGCGATGAGCTGGTCCGCCACTGCTTCCTGCTCGATCGCGATGGGTTCGCAAGCCGTGGGGCTGGACCCGGCGCTGGTCAGTGGCCCGGTGATGATGGCGGTGAGCGACCTCTCCTCCCTCCTCCTCTTCTTCGGGGTCGCCCACGTCCTCTACGTAGGCTGAGCCGCACCGGTGAAGCGCCGCCGCCTGCTGCTCCTCGGTCCTCCGCTCCTCCTGCTCCTCGCCTTGCTGGGGGCGGGACTGCTCTGTGCCCCGGTGCGGGTGATGGGTTCCTCGATGCTGCCCACCCTCGAGGACGGGGAGCGCTGTTTGACCCTCCCGCTGTGGCTGCGGCCGCTGCGCCGCGGGGATCTGGTGGTCTTCCGGGAGCCGGATACCGGGATCGTGGCGGTCAAACGGGTGGCGGGCCTACCCGGAGAGCGGATCCAACTCGTGGACGGGGACTTGTTCGTGGATGGCCGCCGGGAACAGCGCCCGGTCCTGGGGGTGGACGATCTGATCCCCCTGCTGGACGCGCGCGGCTCGGGGCAGATCGCCGCCGCCTTCGCGGTGGAGAGGAGCGACCCCGGTCCCGAACTCCAGCTCGACCAGGAGAGCGCGTGGTTGCGGCAAGTGCCCTTGGACGGGTACCTGCTCGATGGGCGACTCCACCTCGGGGAGCGGCCCGCCGCGGATCTGGGCATCGAGGCGGAGTTCCGCCTGCCCGACCCGGCGGCGGAACTCGACCTCCTGGTTCGCGAGGGGCCCAAGATCTTCCGCCTCCAACTGGCCGGGGAGAGGATCCAGCTCCTCGAGGGCCGACAGGAGCTGTTCTCGATGGCCCTTCCCTGTCCCGCCCCCGAGGGGCGACTGGCCCTCCTCAAGGTCGATCAGCGTGTCTCCATCTCCTTGAATGGGAATCTGTTGTGTCCGCCGGTCACCTTTCGTCCGATTCGCTCCACCCCGCCCGCCGAGGCTCCGCCCGGGCCCCCTTTCGAGCAGGCGGGGATCGGCGGCCACGGAGTGATCCTGGACCGGGTCCGGGTGGGCCGCGACCTCTACCGGGAGCCCGCCGGAACCTTCGGGTGCGCGTCGGCGTTGCAACTGGCGGAGGACGAGTACTTCCTGCTCGGCGACAACCCTGGATCCAGCCGCGACTCCCGACATTACGGCCCGGTTCGCACCGATCGTCTCCTCGGTCGGATCGGTTCGGTCCTGCTGTGCTCACC
>CAYVRL010000238.1:0-4350 GCA_964454065.1 uncultured Planctomycetales bacterium
GGATCGCGGATTTCTTGCACACCCATCCGCGCGTGGAAAGGGTCCTCTATCCCGGTCTCCGGGAACACCCCGGGCACGAGGTCGCCGCCGCGCAAATGCGAAACGGCTTCGGCGGCATGGTCTCCTTCGTCCTCGATGGAGGGATCGAGGAAGCCACGGCTCTGGTCAGCCGACTGGAACTCTTCGCGCTGGCGGAATCCCTGGGTGGAGTGGAATCCCTGGTCGAACTCCCGGCTCCGATGACCCATGCCTCGGTGCCGCCGGAGCAACGGCGGGCCAATGGGATCGCCGACGGCCTGGTGCGACTCTCGGTGGGCATCGAGGACGGCGACGACCTGCTCGCCGATCTGGAACGGGCACTCGCGGCTTCCGCCTAGCTCGGACCGGGGGCGGAATCACCCGCCGGAAAGGCGGGCGGGGCGGCGCTCGTCGACTCCGGAGCATCCGGGCCCCGTTCCACGCGCTTCTTGAGGATGTTCCCGACCTTGAACTTCACCACTCGCTTGGCGGGAACCTGGACCTTCTCCAGGGTCTTCGGGTTCTGAGCGATCCGAGCGGGCCGAGAACGCACTTCGAAGACCCCGAACTTGCGGAATTCGAGGCGGTTCCCTCGCACCAACTCGTCACAGACCTCGTCGAGGAAGTGCTGGATGACGTCGCGGACCAGGACCTTGGTCTGACCCGTGTTGTCCGAGATCCTCTGGATGAGGTCTCGCTTGGTGATGGTGTTCGGTGCCGGGTTGTCCATGAAGCGCGGCAGATCGTCCTGGGGGGTGGGAGTCTTCGCCTTTCTCCTTGGAGTATCCGGGCTTGCGGCTCCCCGTCAAGTCCTCTTCGAGCCCCCCCATCGCTCCAGCAAATAGGTTGCCGGTCCCTGGTTGCGCAGCTCCACCTCCATGGAGGCTCCGAAAACCCCTTCCGCGACCCTCGTCCCGGTGCCGCGGAGGGTCGCGGCGAAGAGTGCCACCAGGGGTTCGGCGGCGGCCGGGGGCAAGGCGGGGTCGAAGGAGGGGCGCCTCCCCCTTCCCGTGTCGGCCGCGAGCGTGAACTGACTGACCAGCAGGGCCTCCCCCTGCACGTCCAGCAGGGAGAGGTTGCTGCGCCCTTCGGAATCGGGGAAGACCCGATAGGAGGCGACCCGTCGGGCCAGCTCCCGCGCTTGCTCCGGGCCGTCCCCCCGACAGCAAGCCAAGAAGAGCAACAATCCCGCACCGATCTCCCCCACGACTCGACCCTCCACCCGGACCCGGGCCTCGGACACCCGCTGCAGGAGGACTCTCATGGTTGCCGCGAAGTCGATTCCAAGCGCTCCAACCACAGCCGCGCCTGGGCCAGACGCCGCACCGGGGCTTCCTTCCCTTCCCGAGCGAGCTCCAGGAAGCGCCGCAGCTCCCGGGCGGCGAGGGCGTCCTCGTGCTGGTAGTCGAGCGCCAGGAGACCACGGTCGAAGTGGGCGATCGGGTCCCCGGGATCCTCCAGGATCAAGGAGTCCAGGATGCCGGCGGCCACCGCGATCCGACCGAGGGCGGTGTAGGCGGAAGCCCGCAGCAGACGGGCATCGCGGTCCTCCAAGCCCAGGAGGGCTGCCACCGCGGTCTCGGGATCCTCCCGCGCCAGGGCCGTCCGGGCTTGCAGCAAGGCGACCAGGCGCGGAGTCTGCTCCGGAACCCAGGGTTCCTGTTCGGCGGCGCGCGAGGCGAGTTCCGGCCGTGCGTAGAGCGGGGCGAGGCGAGCGAGCAGCCGCCAGCCCTCCGCGGAATCCGGATGATCGCGGAGGAGCTGGATCAACTGGTCCAGGGGACGACTGTCCCCCGCGTGGGCCTGCATCCCCAGGTCCAGGACCTGGGCGGGAACCAGCCCCGGGTCGGCGAGCAGGGCCAGATCCAACCAGCGCTTGGCTTCCGTCCGGGAAGCGATCCGGGCCGCGAGATAGGCGTCCTCGGCGCTCCCGCTGCGCTCGGCTCGCCGCGCGTAACGACGACGCAACTCCGCCACCCCGTCCGGCTCCTTCGCGGCGTCCTCCAGTTCGAAGTCCTGGCGCAAGGCCCGCAAACGCAGGGATTCCGGATGGGCGGCACAGAGCGGAGCCAGGGCCTCGGGGCCCTGCCGCGAGCCCAGCTTCCAGGCTCGGCCCAGGAGAACCCACTCCGCGGCGTTCCGGGCCCGGGAGGCGGATACGTCCTTCGCCTCGGGAAGCTGCGGCCCGCTGCCGAGGAGGGCGCAAGCCGGGAGCAGCAAGGGAAGCAAGCGGAGGAGGAGGGAGCGGCACCGCGCGCGCATGTCCGGAAGTCTACCGGGGGACCTACAATCCCCACTTCCATGCCGCCTCCGAAGTTCCTCCGGCGGGCAGCGGTGGCCGCCCTGTGCGCGGCTGGGTGTGCGGCCCCGGACGCCGAGATCCACCTCGCCCCGTTCTTCTCCCGCCACACCGTTCCCGGATACGACCACGCCGAACTGGCGGCGGGGATCGTGCGCCATGACGAACGGGACGACCGGGAGAGCTGGGCCTTGAGCCCCCTGATCTGGCACCAGCGGGCTTCGGACGGCAAGGTCCTGGTGGATTTCCTCTATCCCCTGGGCCGCTACCAGTCCGACCCCTCCCGGCCCCGGACCTACGCGCGTCTCTTTCCGATCTTCTGGCGGGAAGCCGAAACCCGCGGGGATGGAGTCCTGGACACCGACTGGGTCCTCCTTCCTTTCTTCTTCGGCGGTTCGAGCAGTGACGGAAAGGAGAACTACTTGGGGGTCTTCCCGATCTACGGCAAGGCGCGCAACTTCTTCACCTACGACGAATGGCGCTTCGCGCTGTGGCCGCTCTGGTCCCGAACCGAGAAGGACGGCCGCTTCCATCATCACATCCTGTGGCCGTTCTTCGGCTGGAACAGCGGTAACGGCGCATCCGGGTTCCACGTTTGGCCGCTCTATGGCAAGTCCGAACTCGAGGGCCACTACAAACGCAGCTACTTCCTGTGGCCGATCTACAGCCACACCGAGGAAGGCCTGGAGCGCAAGCATCCGACCACCGGCTGGTTGGTTCTACCGCTCGCGGGTCGAATCCGCCGCGACGACTACGTCGCGACCACCGCGCTCTGGCCGATCTTCGGCTCCGCCAAACGTCCTTCCACCGGCTACCGAGCCTGGCGGGTGTGGCCCTTGCTCAAGTTCGAACGCGCCCCCGAGGACCATCGCAGCCTCAGCAAGGTGTTGCCTTTCTATCTCCACTTCCAGAGCGAACACACCGAATACCGGTCCTGGTTGTGGCCGATCCTCTGGCAGCGACACGACACCATCGGAGGGCGCCAGCGGGACAGTTTCCTCGCCATTCCCCTCTACTTCGCCTCCCGGACCATACGCGAGGACGGCCGCCGCAACTCCAAGTGGCGCGTCTGGCCGCTGGTTCGCTCGGAACGAGACGACGACGGCTCCGGCAAGCTGATCCTCCCCGCCCCCGGAATCGAACCGGTCCTCGAATCGGAGGCCCTCTCCCGGAACCTGGGCTTCGCTTTCGAGATCTGGGCCGATCGCCGCGATGCCGGTGAGGAGGGAATCCGGGTACGCAGCCGAAGGGCCTTCCTGGATCTCTATCATTCGTCCGAGGGCGGAGGACACCGCCGCTGGTCGATTCCCTTCCTGGGCGGCCGCTGGACCGAACCCGATGGTACGACGCACACCTCCTTGCTGATGGGGCTCCTCCGCTGGAGCAGCGGTCCGCGCGGCCGCGGTCTCGAAGATCCCGCCTTCCCGGGGCCGGGATGGCCGGATCTGCACGCTCGGGGCCAAAGCTCCCCCGAGGAATCGCCGTGAACTTCCTCTCCCGTTTCGGTCGCAGCTATCTGACTCCCGCGGTGCAACAAGCGGGCTTCGGCCTGTGGCTGGCGGGGCGCACCCTCTTCCTCCTCCCCCACCTCTGGAAACGGCGCCGGGCCACGCTGGATCAGATGTACTTGAGTGGGGTCAAGGGAGCCCACGTGGTCGTCTTCGTGGCCTTCTTCATCGGCATGATCGTGGCTCTCCAGGTCGGCATCGAACTGGCCCGCTACGGTCAGGAAGAGTCGATCGGGGTCCTGGTCGGGGTCACCATGGCCCGCGAGATGGGGCCCTTCGTGACCGCGATCATTCTCGCGGCGAGCGTCGCCAGCGCGATGGCCGCGGAACTCGGCACCATGCAGGTCCAGGACGAACTGACCGCCTTGCAAGTGCTCTCGGTGGATCCGGTGAGCTATCTGGTCCTACCCCGGGTCATCGCCCTGACCTTGATGGCGCCCTTGCCCACCGCCGTCGCGGACGCGATCGGGGGGCTGGGCGGGGGGGTGATCGCGTTCACCCAGCTCCATCGTGGACTCCCCGCCC
>CAYVRL010000239.1:0-4329 GCA_964454065.1 uncultured Planctomycetales bacterium
GTCGTGTTCCAAAGGTCGCGGTCGCCGAGACGAGCCTTGGAGACCCCGCGATGGGCGGGGCAGTTGAAGACTCCGAGAGGACTCAGGACTTGACGCAGGGCTTGCATATGGCACTCGTGCGGTTGGCGAGTCCAGTTCCTCCAACTTCCGTCCAGAAGCACCCGCAGATTGCTGCTGCGAATCACGCGGAAACCGTCCCCCGCGCTCTGTGCCTCGGCGGCGGCGAGCTGAGCGCGGATCCGCGAGAGGGCGGCGGCATGGACCGCGGAAGGGGAATCCTCCTTGGCCGGGAACTCGCTCGTGGATTCGGGTGCGGCTCGGAGGACCTCCGCTCCGTCGGGGGCACGGTCCAGGAAGGGTTTGAAGGATATGTAATCGAAGCCATGTGCCCGGGCGAGACGCGCCGCTTCTGCCATTTCGTCCAGATTCTCGACCAGGGATTCGTCCGCGCGGCGCGCGCCGCGCCAGGTAATGACGAAGGAGTAGCCGAGAACGACCTCCGGGTTGGCGCGTTTGATCTCGGTGGCGCTGCGCAAGATATCCCGAAGCAGGATCGCCTTGCGGGGCCGGTGCATGGCCTGGAAGGTACCTTCGCTCGCGGAATCCAAGGAAAGCCGCACCCAGTCGCCACGAGTGAGGAGCGGAGCGATCGCGGTCAAGCGTTCGTTTCGGCTCCCATTCGTCACGACCGCGACTTGAACCCGAAGATCCCGTTTGAGGAAAACGACGAGATCCTCGAAAGCTGGATGGATGGTGGGCTCCCCTCCGCCGATCAGGATCACGGAGCGCAAACCCCGAGCGGCGAGTTCGCGCAAGCTCTGGCGGAGTCCTTCATCGGAATGACGATCCTTCCCGTTCAAGGCCTCCCAATCGATGCAGTGTCCACAGGCGTAGTTGCAAGCGGTCGTCAGGTCCAGATTGATGGAGATCGGACCGATCCGATCCGGGAACGGAGGAGCGGGCCGGCCTGCGCGACGCGCGGCACGGACTTCGCGGCGCCATTGCACGTAGCGCAACAGGGTGGGCCGCAAAGTCGACTGCGTCAGCTTTTCGCGGAAATCGTGGTAGTGATGGAGTTTCGAGGTGGTGGCCTTCATGGTTCACTGGGAAAGGCGAGAAGCAGATCGGCCAGCAGCTTCTGCCGCTGGACCAGGACGGGATCGGGGGGAGCGGAGGCGCACGAGCGAGCGTGATTCACGCGGTGCAGGAACTCGTCGACGGAAACTTGCATCGGATCGGGAGCGGAAACCGCGGCACCCCTGCCATCCTCGAACTGGAAGCGGTAGCCGGGCTGGTGAATACGACGACGGCAGAGGGCGTCGTCGAAGGCGTATTCCGCGGTCCGCGGAAACGGCTTCGGGTCGGTCAACTCGATGCGGCAACGAAGCCGGGAGGAACCGGCGGTGTAGTGGAATTCCAGCTCTTCCGGAGAGGGATAGGCGGTCTCGGAGACGACGCCAGGGGCGGCGGGCAGAGTCGCCTGCAAGAGACTCAGGGGGTGGGAGAGCGTTTCCTCCCAGCGGGTGCGTGACTCCCCCGAGGGAGCCATCCGCATACGGAAACGAGTGGCCTCTTCGAAGCGGAACTCCGGGTGCAAGGAGCGGAAAGCGGTCAGGGTCCAGGGCCACTGGCAGTTCTCGGCCAGAACCAGTCCGGCGGCGGCATAGGCGGCGACCAAGTCCTCCGCTCCTTCGGAGGTCTCGGGGAGGAGGAGCGGCTTCTCACAGAGAACGTGCAGACCAGCTCCCAGGGCCCGTTCCAACCACTCGCGGTGAGCCGGGGCTGGAATCGCCAGGACCAGGGCCTCGGGACGGGTCTCCGCGAGGAGCGCCTCCCAATCCGTGTAGGGAGGGCTGAGTACCCCCCGCCGGGCCAGGAATTCCGCGGCAGCCGCCGCACCGGAGGGACTCCGGCACCACAATGCGCAGACTCGTGCCCCCGCCGCCGCGCACTGCATGGCGAGAAAGGGCCCGGTGCCCTGCCGCACCCGTCGGGCACCCACCACCGCAACGCGAACTGACACGAGATGCCGGGGATCAGGTGTCAGGAAACGGGAAGAAGTCACCCGGCATGAGGTGTCAGAGGCGGGCAAGGGCGATTTCCGTTTTCATGTCGGGGATGCGGCCGTCGCGGCAGCGGGTGAGGGCGTCCTCCAAGTCGAGGACGAGGATGCGGGTGCCGTGTTCCATCGGGGAGCCATCGCCGGGTGGGGGTTGGACCGTGCAAGGGGGACCGTCGAGGCGAGCGGCGAGGAAGTAGACCCGCTCGTCACCGGCGCCGGGGGAAGGATAGAGGGGGGCGCCGAGGGGGGTGAAGGCCGCAGGAGAAAGGCGCAGGCCCGCCTCCTCCCAGCACTCGGCGACGGCGCGACGGCGCAGGCCCTCGGGACCGGTGTCCTCGTCCTCGAGCAGCCCGGCGACGAGTTCGGCGATGACCAGCGGAGGCTCCGGATCGGGTTGGACCAAAACCCTTTCGCGACGCAGCCAGATCGGGGGACGCACCCCCTCCTTGAGGACCACTTTGCGGCGCCCGTCCTCCCCGACGAACCACAAAGCCACCGCAACCGCGTCCACACAGCGGCGACTGACCACGTCGCAGGAGTAGGGAGGGGAACAGCTGCCATCCGCATAGCGGTGCCGCACCCGCAGGCGCCGCAGGCGCAGGAAGCCCTCCGTACAGGAACTCTGGGCGCTGCGATCCTCCAGCACCTCGAGGGAGACCGGTTTCGAGGAGGTGCTCACTCCCCGACCACCAGACGAAGGCCGTTACTCATCGCCCAACCACCGGGCTGAGAGGGATCCGAGACGAAGGCTTGCAGGAAGAATTCGCTCCCGACCGGAGTGCTGATCGGCAAGATGGTGGAAAGGGTGGCCAGGCCATCCCCATCGGTACTGAAGGGGAGCTGGCGCGAGCCCTGGATCGGAATCAGCAGAGTTCCTCCGCCAGCGGCGACCTGGTCACTGCGATCCGCGACCAGGAGCAGTCCGGACGCGCTGGGAGGGGCCTTTTGCACGGAGACCGCCGCGGAGAGGCCGGGCGCGGGTACCGAAATGCTGCTCAGCTCCACGGTATTCGCGCCCCCCATGTGCTCCCCGTAGGGGAAGGCCCCGGCGCTCGCAAGCTCGAAATCCCAGATCCCGCGCCCGTAGGTACCGAACCGAACCAGATTCCGAGAAGGTACCGCTTCGCAACTCCAGTAGAGCGTGATCGGGCTACCCGCCACCGTGATGTCCACCCAGCTCCGGCTGTCCGGCCGCCACATCCAGGCCCCGCTCTCGCTGCCCGCGAACATCGCACCGCTCCCGTCCGGCGCCTCACACAAATCGTAGATCAAGGTATCGGGCAAGCCGTTGCGCTCCGCCTGCCAACTCACCCCGCCGTCCGTGGACCGCTTGACCGGGGGACTGGAGTAACCACTCCCCGCGACCCACACGGTGTTCACATCGCTCGACGAGGCGACCAGGGAAGTTCCGTAGAAGTAGTGGGACCCCGGGCCGGTCTGCGTGGACTGGTTCCAGTTCAGCCCCCCGTCCACGGAGTAGAACAAGCGCCCGTCGGTCGTGGCGGCCCAGGCCCGGGCGGGATCCAGCGGCGAGAAGCAGAGGGCGCTCAGGATCCCCTGGAAATCGTAGCCGCTGAACTGGGTCGCCTGCCAGTACACGTACGTCGAGCGCTTGTAGCGCCAGAGATGGGATGCGCAGAAGAAGAAGGCCTCGGGATCGGTGGGATCCGCGAGGATCGGCGGCATCCACAGGTAGCTCTCTCCGAGGGGGAAATTGGGGTAGGAAACCAGGACCGGATTGGTTTCCCCCTCCTGAACCAGGACGAAGCCGGGATACACCGAGTAGACCAAGTCGTGCGTGCCGTCGGAACTCGTCAGGTGACCGTAGTCCCCGCTGATCAACTGGGCGAAGTCGGCCCAGGGGCCACCACCGTTGCCCGGGGTCCCCAAGACCGCCCGCTGGTAGCCCTGATCCTGCGCGCCCGCGGCCACGTAGGACGAATCGCGCACGCTGGTGAGCGTGGAGTAGTACTGGCTCACGCCCAGACCGGAGAGAGAGAGATTCGCCACCGTGTTCAGACCATCCTCACTGCGGTAGACGCCCCCGTCGGTACCGAGGTACCAGACCTCCCCTTGCGGCGCGGAGGGATCGGGAAAACAGCGGATGCTCTGGATGTCCGCGTGCAGGTAGATCGCCGGGTTGCCGTAGTAGGATCCCCAGGTATTCACGACCTGGGAAGTCTGCCCCCCGTCGCGGGATACCGATATAAAGTTACCCGCAAAAGCTTGATGTACATGAAAGGAATGCAAACCGAACATGTACTTGC
>CAYVRL010000240.1:0-4329 GCA_964454065.1 uncultured Planctomycetales bacterium
ATCCTTCCCGCCGACTGGCGGCTTGCCGCCCGGTCTATGATGGAGGGCTCCGTCCCTCCGGGCCGGTCGCGAACCCCATGAGTGGATCCTCTCCCGATCTCCGCGAGATCATCGAACGCGTCAAGGAACGGAGCGACATCGAATCCGTGATCGGGCGTCGCGTACCCCTGCAACGCCGGGGGTCACGGTTGCTCGGACTCTGCCCTTTCCACCCCGAGAAGACTCCTTCCTTCTCGGTCTCTCCGGAGAAGGGTTTCTACAAGTGTTTCGGCTGTGGCAAGGGGGGAGACGTGATCAGCTTCCTCCAGGAGATCGACGGCCTGGATTTCATGGAGGCGCTCCGCTTGCTCGCCGAAGAAGCCGGGGTGGAGGTGCCGAGTCGCTCGGCTCGAGGCCCCTCCAGCGATCTCCGCCGTCAGATGCGGGATGCCTTGGCCCGCGCTCGTGCGCTCTATCGCGAAGCCCTGGCCGGACCGGTGGGGGAGGGTGCCCGCGCCTACCTGGCGGCCCGCGGCGTGGAGCCCGCAACCCAGGAGGCCTTCTCCCTGGGCTGGGCCCCGGCCGAGCCCGGGTGGTTGCAGAGCCGTCTGCGCAAGGATGGTTTTTCGGAGGATGCCTTGCTCGGGGCGGGCTTGGTCTTCCGCCCGGAGGGTGGAGGCGGCTTGCGGGACCGTTTTTGGGAGCGGTTGCTCTTCCCCGTCCACGACCGAGCCGGGCGCTGCGTCGGTTTCGGGGGTCGCTATTTGCCGGGTTCCCGGGCCGAGGAGCGACGCCTCGGAAAGTACGTCAACTCCCCCGAGGGCCCCCTTTTCGCCAAGCGACGGCTGCTCTTCGGCATCGAGAAGTTGGCCGAAGCACTCCGCCATGCCGGGGTGGAAGAGCCCCTCTTGGTCTGTGAGGGCTATCTGGACGTGCTGATGCTCCATCAGATCGGTTTGCGTTGTACGGTGGCGGCCCAGGGGACCTCCCTGACCGAGGAGCACGCCCGGGCGCTGCGCCGTTTCGACCGCCCGGTGGTCCTCCTGCTCGATCCCGACGAGGCGGGGCGCAAGGCAGCGGCCCGAGCGGGACGGATCCTGGTCGGGGAGGGGATCCCGGTCCGGGTCGCGGAACTGCCAGAAGGGCAGGATCCGGCCGACCTGATCGCGGGGGGAAAAGCAGAGGAACTCCACGAACGGCTGCGTTCCTCATGGGATATACTCGATTGGCGTCTCGAAACTTGGTCCCGACGCGTAGATTTCCGCGATCCGGCACTCCGGTCCCGGGCAGCCCGTGAGGCCGCGGAGTGGATTCGCTCCACTCCCGACCCGGTGCTGCGCGAGCTCTGGATGCGGCGCGCGGGGGAACGTCTGGGGCTGACCGAAGAGAGCCTCCGCCGTCTGGCCTCGCCGAAGCGCCCGTCCCACTCGGGCGGTGTTCCGGAGGGTCCGGAGGCGGCTTCCCCGTCCCCGTCCTCGTCCGCCCTGGAGGTACTCGCCAGAAACGAAAAGGAGATCCTGTCCTTCCTGCTCCACGACCCCAGCCTCTACCCTCGCTTCCGTTCCGAACTCGACAACCTCGAGTTGCGGGACGCCTGTGCGAAAAGGGCCTTGAAATGGTGCCAGCAGCGCCGAGAGAAGGGGCTACCCTTCAACCTGAACCTGGCCCTCGAGGAACTCGTCTCGCCCGAGGACCAGCGTTGGTTGAGTGGGGTTCGGCTGACGGTTCCCGCCGACAGCGTTCGGGCCCTGGAGAGCGCCCTGGAACAGCTTCCCGCGCTGCGCGAAAGCGTACGCCGGGAGGACTTCCTGGCCGCCCGCGCCGGGTCCGGACCAAGCGACGAAGACCTCGCACGTTACCTGCGTAAGATCCCCTGGAATGCTTCCGACGAACGCCTCTGACCCCCAACGCTCCCGCCCCTTTTCCTTCGAATGAGTTCCAAGACCCTCGACAAAGCCACGCGTAGCGCCCTCGAGAACCTCCTCAAGAAGGGCAGCGTGATCGGCACCCTGCCCGCCAGCGAGGTCCACCAGACCTTCCCGAAGGCCAAGATCGAGCTGATGCACGAGGTCCTGGACCAGCTCGAGAGGGCGGGGATCCGCCTCGTGGATTCCGCCGAGGACAGTGCCGCCTTCCCCGTGGTGACCACGCCCACGGCGGTCAGCTCGCGTCCTCTCTCGACTCCGACCAACCGGGTTCCCGGGTCGCCGAACCAGCCGGTGCTCGAGCGGATCGACGATCCGGTCCGCATGTATCTCACCCAAATGGGGGAGATCTCCTTGCTCACCCGGCAGGAGGAAATCTCCCTGGCCAAGAAGATCGAGGTCTCCAGGAAGATCTTCCGGCGCTGGATCCTGGAATCCGGTTTCGCACTGGAGCGGGTCCAGGAGCTGCTGGAGCAGGTCCGCAACGGTGAGGTCGCCTTCGACCGGACCCTGAAGGTCAACCCCTCCGCGCAAGCCAACTCCTCCTTCGGAGTCATCCACTTCAATCGCCGCTTGAAGAAGCAGGCCGTTGCCGAGGACTCGAAGAGCGGCACCAGCGACATCGATGGGGGAGCTGGTTACGAACTGACCAAGCAGGATCTGGAGCAGCGTCTGGAAGGACACTACCACGCCCTCCTGGAACTGGTGGGAGCCGCCCGAGTGGCTCACGAAGTCCTCCTGGACGGCAAGCTCAAGGCCGCCGAGCGGCGGGTCTTCCGCTCCGGGATCCGTGCCCGCCAGCGTTGTCTCGCGGTCCTCACCGAAGAGCTCCACTTCCAGGTCGATCTGGTGCAGGACATGTCCAACCTGCTCGAAGCCCGTTATGCGGAGTGGACCGAAGCCTACCGGGCCCTGAAGGCCTTTCCCGCTTCGCGCCGACGGAGCAAGGCCGGGCGGGAGGAATGGGAACGGCTCGTCGCCGCGGAGCGGGCCTTCTCCTTGCGCGCCATCGAGCGTTACGAAGTCTTCAGCGCCCGGATGGAGCGGATTCGCCAAGCCCTCGACGCCTACGACGATGCCAAGAAGAAGCTGTCCTCCGGCAACCTGCGGCTGGTGGTTTCGATCGCCAAGAAGTACCGCAATCGAGGCCTCTCCTTCCTGGATCTGATCCAGGAGGGCAATACCGGTCTGATGAAGGCGGTGGAGAAGTACGAATACCGTCGCGGCTACAAGTTCTCCACCTACGCGACCTGGTGGATCCGCCAGGCCATCACCCGTTCGATCGCGGATCAAGCGCGGACCATCCGCATTCCCGTACACATGATCGAAACCATGTCCAAGCTGCGGGCGGTCCAGAAGCGCCTGCTCCAGACCATGGGGCGGGAACCGAATCTCGACGAGATGGCCGAAGCGGCGGAGATCTCCCTGGACGAGGCTCGCCGGGTGATGAAGATCGCCAAGCATCCGATCAGCCTCGATCGGCCCATCGGTGACAGCGAGGACAGCTACTTCGGAGATTTCATCGAGGACGAGACCTCCGACAACCCGGTCGAGAAGGCCGGTCAGGGGATGCTCAAGGAACGGATCAGCGACGTGCTCGATTCGCTGACCTTCCGTGAACGCGAGATCATCAAACTGCGCTACGGGATCGGCGATGGCTACACCTACACCCTCGAGGAAGTGGGGCGGATCTTCCGGGTGACCCGGGAGCGGGTGCGGCAGATCGAGGCCAAGGCGATTCGGAAACTCCAGCACCCGATCCGGGCTCGCAAGCTGGTCGGTTTCTTGGAAGGCGTGGCCGAGTCCTGATCCGCTGGCTCCTTTCCCCGCTTCCTGGTTCCGCTCCCGGGGCGCGGCGGTTAGGCTGATGCGGTGAAGGAGATCCTCCGCGCCCTGGTGAGCGCGCAACGCCTCGACGATCGCATCGCGGTGTTGTCGCGGCGGCGCGCCGATTTGCCGGTGGAGCTGGCCGAACGAGAATCCAGTCAAGCGGCTTTGGAGGCCGAGGCCGAGGCCTTGGAACTCGAGCGCCGTTCCTCGCAAGCACGGAGCCACGAACTGGACGTTCAGGCCCAGGCGGACCGGGGCAAGATCGAGGACCTCGAAAGGAAGGCGCGTGGTCTGCGTGACGCGGGCGCCGTTCAGGTCGCCCAGCACGAAGCCGAGAACCTGCGCGCGCGGATTTCGGAAGCCGAAGAAGAAGGTCTCCGGCTGCTCGAGGAAGTGGACGTGCTGAGCGCACGGATCGCGGCGATGAAGGAACGGGTTGCCGCTGGCGCCACCGAACTGGAGCAGTTTCGCGCCCGTGTGGCCGCGGACATCCGCAGCCTCGACGCAGAGTTGGAGGCACGGACCGCGGAGCGGGATTCGATCCTCGGCACCTTGCCGCCCGCGAGAGCCGAGGACTACCGCAAGCTGCTCGCAT
>CAYVRL010000241.1:0-4326 GCA_964454065.1 uncultured Planctomycetales bacterium
CCATGACAGCGCCGCCTGTCTGATTCAGGACGGCAAGATCGTGGCCGCCGCACAGGAAGAACGCTTCTCACGCAAGAAACACGACTCTCGATTTCCCGGAAATGCCGTCGATTTCTGCCTCGAATCGGGGGCCAGGGAATCTGGTCCCGCCGCCAGGAACGGGGCGCGGAGGAGCGGGCCGCCTTGCACGCCTCGGCGCGCGCGGCTCAACCCAACCCGGACCGACACCCCCACCGGGAAATGCATACCCGCGGGGGTTGAGGATGACCCTGGAGATCTTCCTCCTCGCCTCCGGCTCCTCCGGGAATTGCGCGCTGATCCGCGGGAAGAGCGGCGCCGATGTTTGCACGGTGGTCCTCGACTGCGGAATCGCCCTGCGTCGCGCCCGGGATCTCGCTGCGGGTGCCGACATCGCGCTGGGACGAATCGACGCGGTCCTCCTGAGCCACCATCATGCCGACCATGCCTCGAAGGTGGTGCCACTGGCGGCACGCGCCGGGGCGCCGCTCTGCGCCGACCCGACGGCGGTGGAACAACACCCCGCCTGCGCGGCCGGGGAACGGCGACGGCGGGGCGTGGAGTTGCGGCCCTATCGCGCGGGGACCTGGATGGAATTCGGCCCCCTGCGGGTGCTTCCGGTCCGGCTCTCCCACGACGCGGAACCCACCCACGGCTTCGTCTTCGAATGCGCGGGTCGCCGTGCGGGCTTCTTCACCGACCTCGGAACCACCACCCCCTTGACTCCAGCCTTCCTGGAGGGCATGGAACTCCTGGTCCTGGAGGCCAACCACGACTCCACCATGCTCCGGGAGGGCCGCTACCCCCCTCACTTGAAGAACCGAGTCGGGGGAGACCGAGGGCACCTGAACAATGGGCAGACCGCCGAGATCCTGGCCCGAGGCGCCCCTTCCACCCTGCGTTCGCTGACCCTGGCCCACCTCAGCGAACACAACAACCTTCCGACGCTGGCCGTCGCGGCGGCCGCCGAGGGGCTTCGGCGAGCGGGAAGGTCGGCGGTGGAACTCCGGGTGGCACCCAAACGCGGGCTGCTCACCATGCACTGCGCGGGCTGAGCGGACTGAGCGGCGGATGGCCCCCGAGGGTCATGCCAGGAGGTTGAATTTCACGATGTGCCACAGCGCGGCCACACCGTCCTTCCAGCCGATCTTCTTGCCCTCGGCGTAATCGCGACCGTAATAGCTGATCGGCACCTCGTAGACCCGCACACGGCGCCCGTTCAAGCGCTTGCGCGCGATCTTGGCCGTGATCTCCGGTTCGAAACCGAAACGGTCGGATTCGATCCGGATCCCCTCCAGGACCTCGCGTCGGAAGACCTTGTAGCAGGTCTCCATGTCGGTCAGATTCAGATTGGTGAACATGTTCGACACCCAGGTCAGGAGGTTGTTCGCCATCTGATGCCAGTAGAGGTGCACGCGAGTCATGCGGGAGCCGCGAAAACGTGAACCGTAGACCACGTCGGCGAGGCCCTTCTCGATGGGTTCGAGGAGGAGCGGGTACTCCGCGGGGTCGTACTCCAGATCGGCGTCCTGGATCAGGATCACGTCGCCGCTGGCGTGTTGAATCCCCGTACGCAGAGCGGCACCCTTGCCCTGATTGTGGTCGTGATAGAGGATCTTCAGATCGGAATCCCGTTCCAGACCGTGGAGGATCTCCCGGCTGCGATCGCGACTGCAATCGTCGACCAGCACGATCTCCTTGTCGTAGGGAGTGGCGCGCACCCGCGCGAGGATGTCGAGGAGGGTTTCCTCCTCGTTGTACACCGGGATCAGGACGGAGAGTTTCACCAGGTCTGCGGGCGTTCCAGAGGGAGCGGACGAGGGGGAGGGTCGGGCGGCGAGGGGCGAGGAGGGGGGTGCTCCGATCGGAAGCCTACCCCGCTCGGTCTTCCTCTGCAGCGGCATTGCTCCCCCGCAAGCCGGTGCGGTAGAGCAACAGACCGACCAGGGCCAGGAACAGGACCCCGATCCAGGATCCGGGATTCCGAATCAGGGCAAGGACGTCCTTGTCCCCGGAGAGGACGATCGGCACCGCCATGGCGATCCCCACCAGCGCCTCCCCGGTGATCAAGCCCGCGGAGAAGAGGAGACCGGGTCCTTCCCCTCCCGCTCCTGGGGGGCGTGCGCAACGGCGGGCCACCGCGCGCGCGATCAATCCACCGACGAGGATCGGCACCGAGAGTTCGAAGGGCAGATAGATCCCCACCGCGACCGCCAGCACCGGAGTCCGAAAGCGGCTGCCGACCCGTTCCAGACGCAGGTCCAGGAGAATGATCAGCACCGCGAGCGCCGCCCCGACGCCGACCATGTCCCAGGGCAAGCCGCCATGGAAGACTCCCTGGGCCACGGACATCATCAGCTCGGCCTGGGGAGCGGCGAGGGCATCCGGGTGGGCGGGAGTGACCGTGCCGATTCCATAGGCGTGGAGCAACAAATTGAGAACCGGAGCCAAGATCGAAGCGGCGGCCAAGACCCCCACGCACTGCATGATCTGCTGCTTCCAAGGGGTGGCGCCGACCAGATGGCCTGCCTTCAGGTCCTGCATGTTGTCGCCCGCGATCGCCGCCGCGCAGCACACCACCGCGCCGATCAGGATCGCGGCCTCGGGACCCTTGGGATTGCCGGATCCGAGCAGGAGGAGGAGGAGCAGCGCCGCGCTCAGGATGGTGGCGATCGTGACCCCGGAGATCGGGTTGTTGGAGGAGCCGACCAGCCCCGCCATGTAGCCGGCCACCGCCGAGAAGAGGAAACCCGCGACCAGCATGATCCCGGCCATTGCGGCGGCGACGAAAGCGTCCCCGGTGAACCATTCGAAGAGCAGGAAGAGAGGGATGAGAGACACCACCAGCAGGAAGGCGACCCACGGGAGAGGGGTGTCGCGTTCGGTGCGCGGGACCGCTCCGCGCCCGCCGGCTCGGGAAACCCGGTAGGCCGCCATGCTGGAACGAAGACCACTCGCGAGGCTGTCGCGGAGGTGGATGAGCGCCCACAAGCCTCCCACCACCATGGCCCCCACGCCGAGGTAGCGGGTCTGCTCCGCCCAGAGGATGTTGGCGGCATCGGCGGCGCTCTGGGCCTGGGGAGGAAGCCCGTGCAGCAGAGCGACCAGGGGAATCGCGAGCAACCAGTTCAGCGCCCCGCCCAGGAAGACCAGCACCGCGATATGGAGACCGACGATATAACCCACCGCGATCAGCGCCGGCGAGAGGTTGGAACCGAAGTAGAGAACGGATCCCCCCACGTAGTGGGCGATTTCGAAACTACCGCTCCAGAGTTTGAGGCCGGTCTGGCAGAATTTGAAGAGCGCCCCGACCACGCCCGCGTGGAAGATCGCGCGTACGCCGTGTTCGGCGCCACCGCGATCCCCCACCTTGAGGACCTCCGCGGTGGCCACGCCCTCCGGGAACTGGAGCGGCCGCTCGACGATCAACGCACGGCGCAAGGGGATGGTGAAGAGCACCCCCAGGAGGCCGCCGAAACCGGCGATCAGGGCGGTGCTGAAGTAATCGAAATCCTGCCATGCCCCCAGCAGGAGCAGGGCCGGCAGGGTGAAGATCACTCCGGCGGCAAGACTCTCTCCCGCCGATCCGGCGGTTTGGACGATGTTGTTCTCGAGGATGTGGGTACGGCGGAAGAGCCGGAGCACCCCCATCGAGATCACCGCCGCCGGGATCGAAGCGGAAACCGTCATCCCCGCGAAGAGACCCATGTAGGCGTTGGCAGCGGCGAGTACCATCGACAGCACCACCGAGAGCACGAAGGCTTTCAGGGTGATCTCGGGGGGCCCCCCACGCAGAGGAAGCCCGCTTCCGGTGGACTCCGGGGAGGGACTCACGCGGGGTATTCTAGGAATCGGTGGGCCGCGGTCCCGCGGCGTAGGGGCCGAAGAGGCGCTCGGAGATCCAGATCCACCCCAGGCAGGCGACCAATCCGGCGAGGACGTCCCCGAGATAGTGATAGCGCAGATAGAGCGTGGCGACGATGGTCAGGAAGGACCAGGGGATGAAGAGGAGCGCCGCCGGGCGCAGCCGGGTCCAGGCCAGCCACGCGATGTAGGCCGACATCATGGTGTGACCGCTGGGAAAACAGTCGCGCTTGGTCCACGAAGTGTTGATCAGGTGCCCATGGAGAATCGGGCGCAGCCCCAGGGTCGGGAGGGGTGTTGCGTAGTGGAGGAAGGCATAGGGAGAGCGAACCGGCATGAGCATGTATCCGCAGTAGCTGAGGAGGAAGCCGAGAATCACCCGATCCACCCCCGAGAGCAGCCCCCCGACATCCCCCCCGCCTTATGCGTTGCGCAGCGTTTCGA
>CAYVRL010000242.1:0-4318 GCA_964454065.1 uncultured Planctomycetales bacterium
GGAGGCGGCTTGGAGCAAGTAGCGACGAATCGCTTCACTGCCCTGGAGACGCTGGCCTTCGGGGGTCCGTTTGCCCTCCAGGCCGAAGCGGACCGAGAGATAGATGGCTCCCTGGGGATCGATGAAATCCACGGGTAGACCCGCCTCGCGCAGTTCCTGCAGCCCGTCGTGCAAGGCACGCATGCGTTCCTGAACGCGGGCCAGCATCTCGCGGCGCCATGCCTGGACCGCTTCCGCATCATCGAGGAAGCGGGCGGTGGCGAGTTGGACCGGCTTGGGGGCCCAAGCCCCGACGTGGGTGAGCAGGGCGACGGTCTTCCGGGCGATGGCCGGGGTGGAGACCAACCAACCGCAGCGCAGGCCGGTGGCGGCGAAACCCTTGGAGATCCCGTCGGAGTGGATCACGTAGGGGGCGCACTCGGGGACCAGTTGCACGGGCGAGTAGTGCTGGTGGCCGGGGAAGGTCAAACCACTGTAGATCTGGTCGTAGAGGAGCATCAGGGGCTTCTCGCCGCTTCGCTCCCGGCGCCGATTCTCCGTGACCAGGAGTTCGCCGAAGCGCTGCACCTCTTCGCGGACCATGACTCCGCCGGAGGGATTCTGAGGAGTGTTGAGGACCAGCAGCCGGGCGCCCTGGACGTGCGGGGCCAACAGCTCCGCAGTGGGCTGGAAGGCTTCCTCGCGCCGACACTGCACCCCTTCGACCCGAACCTGGCAGACGTCCCGGTAGTTGTGGTTGTTCCAGGAGGGGAGGGGGAAGAGGACCCGCTCGCCGGGATCGACGAGCAAGCGATAGGTGGAGTAGAGGCTGGGCCGTCCGCCGCTGACGATCGCGATACCGTCCTCGGGATAGTCCATGCCCTGGGTGCGGAGGAGGTGCTGGCGGACCGCGGCGCGCAACTCCGGCATGCCGGCGGGCGGCGGGTAGTTGGTGTCGCCCTCGGCGATCGCGCGTTCGAGTTCTTCCCGGAAACGCTCCGGGATCGGGAACTGTGCGGGAGAGAAGTCCCCGACGGTCATGTTGGCGACCTCGATCCTCTGGGCCTCCAGGGCGCGGATCTCGTTGGCGATGACCAGGATCGAGGAGCCGACCATGGAGCGGGCCATGGTGGAGAAGGCACGTTCCGCGACCTCGGAGCCGCACTCCGAAGCGATCCGCACCGAGGAGGGGGTGGTTCCCACGGTCACCCTTGGATTCTATCCGCGCGGGGCATCGTTTCCCTTCTCGCGGGGGGACGGAGCGTGGCTTCGAATCCGTTTCCGGTAACGGTCTCGGAGTTCGGTCTGCGCCGAATTCAACTCCACTTCCTTCCCACCGATCCAGAGGCGGCGGACGGTCCCCGGGAAGTCCAGGGGATCCCCATCGGAGAGGAAGAAATCGGCGGCCTTGCCGACTTCCAGACTCCCCACGTAGCGGTCCACCCCGAGGACTCGGGCGGCGTCCAGGGTCAGGGCGCGCAAGGCCCCTTCCTTGCTCCATCCCGCGCTGGCGGCGGTGGCGGCCTCGAAGGGCAGATCACGAGTGACTTCGGGGTCGTCGGTTTGCAAGGCGACCGTGCAGCCGGCTCGTGCGAGCAAACCCGGGGCCCGGAAGGGTGCGTCGTAGGGATCGTAGCGGTCGTGGGGCAGGGCATGGACCGGGCCGAGGACCATCCGTGCCCGGTCGGCCGCGAAATAGCCCGCGACCTTCCAGCTCTCGGAGGCAGGGACGTAGATCGCGTCGAGGTGGTGTTGGCGTGCCCACTTGCGCGCCGCCATCAGAGTGAGGGCGTCGGCACATTCCAGGAAGACCGGTTTCTCGCCGCGTGCGTAGGGGAGCAGGGCCTCCAGGCGCGGATTCCGTTCCAGCAGATCGAAACCGCTGGCCAGGACTCGGGCGCGGCGTTCTCCATAGGCCAGGGCCCGGTCCAGCCACTGGTCCAGTTCCTTCGCGCCATCGGGATCCTTCGGCGCCTTGCCTTCCTTGGGGCGGGCGACCCGGGGAAAGGCGATCGTCAGACCGAGATCGGGAACCACCACCATTTCGCTCGAACTCGTTCCATCGAGTTGGATCAGGGCCGCCTGGCCCCGAATCCGGCCCTTTCGAGGCCGCACCAGGACGTGGGTGATCCCGGTCATGCGGGTGATGCGGATGTGACGGCTGTCGGCGTGGATCGCACTCGCCACCGAGAGGTCGGGATGGTCCTGGCCGGTCTCCAGGTCGTCCCGCGCCGATCGGACTTCTCCGATCTCGAAGATCCCGGTCACGTCACCGGCGTCCAGGAAACCGGGATAGAGATCCCGCCCCCGGGCATCGACGATCAAACAGCCCTCGGGAAGCCGTCCCTCCCACACCGGCCCCAGCCACTGGATGCGCCCATCCGCGGCCAGGAGCGCGCCCTCGAAGGGCGGGGCGCTCACCGGGTGGAGCCGGGCATTGCGGATCAGCACCGCCTGTCCGAGCCCGTTGCGAATCCAGGGTTCCCAAGCGTCCGCGTCGTTCTCATGGGGTCCTTCCTCGGCCTGAGCCTCCTCCGCCGGGGCTTCCTTCGCGGCCAGGCGGGCCGCGAAGGCCTGGACCTTCTCCAGGTAGTCCGCCCACACCCGATCCTGTTCCGGACGGTGTTCGAAGAGTACCCGCCCCCGAGCCAGGCTCAGGACACAGCGCGAGTAGGTGGAAAGCGGCGGTCCGTCGTAGACGCTGACCGTGCCGTCCTTGCCCACCTCCAGGGTGCCGAGGTGGTCGTCGATCCCCAACTGGATGGCAGGGTCGAGGGTGCAGAGCTTCAGGCATTCCTCCACCGACAGCTCCCCGTAGCGCTGGGACTTCCCCGCCTCGGTGTTCAGCCGACGGATCATCTCGTCGCTGTCGGAGTTGATCGAAGTCACGACCCCGGCCTCGTGCAGGAGGGCCACGTTCCAGGGAATGGCATCGATGACCTCATACTTGTAGGCCCACCAGTCGGAAAAGGTGGAGGCCATTGCGCCGGCCGCGGCCAGTTCGGGAGCGACCTTGTAGCCCTCCAGCACGTGCTGGAAGACCGGTGGCTTCAATCCGAACTCCTGGACGATGCCGAGGAACATCAGGATCTCGTCGGCACGGTAGGAATGACATTGCACGCGGATCTTGCCCTCCAGGACGTCGGCCAGGGTCTCCAGACGGAGATCGCGACGGAAGCTCGGCAGCCGGCCCCGTTCGTGGAGAGCACGGCGCCGGAGGTAGTCCTGCGCGGCGGTGAAGGCTTCCCGATACACGGTCTGCACTCCCATTCGCGTATTGGGGAAGCGTTTCCCCCAAGCTCCTTGCCAGTTGGATTGCTTCACGTTCTCTCCGAGCGCGAATTTGATCCCGCGGGGCGCGTCCGGGTAGAGCAGATCGGCGATTCGCGGTCGGGTCCAGTCCAACTCCCAGACCGCGGTCTGGCCTCCGATGGGGTTGGCGCTGCCGTGCAGGGCTTGCGCCAGCGTGGTGCCTCCCGCCGCGGCACGGTAGATGGAGAGCGATTCGGGATGGATCATGTCTCCGATTCGGCATTCGGCGGAGATCGCCACCGAACCCTCGTTGATCGCATCCAGGGCCAGGTGCGAATGGGGGTCGATGATGCCGGGGATCAAATGGAGGCCGTGAAGGTCCAGGACCGGAACCCCCTCCGGCGCGCTCAGTTCGGGACCGATCGCGGCGATCTTGCCGTCCCGAATCAGGAGGTCCCCGACCCGCGGCGCTTCTCCGGTCACCGGGTAGAGGGTTGCCGCCCGGAGCAGGACCGAACCCTGCAAGTCATGGATGGGCAAGCGCGTGGCTCGCGTCTCGACCGGCCACTCGGGGTGGCCGAGATCTCCATTCCCCTGCTCCTCGGAACCGTTTCCACCGCGCTGCCGTTCCGCCGCCTCGTCGGCGTCCAGCGGTTCGGCCTGGAAGGGCAGGGAACCCATCGGGGTGTCGATGGTTCCGCTCCCGGAATTCCCTTCGATCTCCATCTCGACCTTCAACAGCAGATCGAAGTCTGGGGGCGTGAACTGGAAATGGACCCCGTTTCCTCGATAGCGGACTCCTTCTGCGGCGGCGCGTTCCGCGGGTTCCTCGGGATCGAAGACCCGCACCGTACCTTTCCCCGAATCGAGTTCCACCCCGAAGACCTGCTGCCCCATCGGCGTGTCCAGGGAGATCCTCCAGTCGCCGACGAGTTTCGTTTCGCCGCCTGGTCCACCACCCTTCGCGCCGTTCCGCTCCTGGGCGTCCTCCTTCTCGCCGTTTCCTTCGTCCGTCGTCGGGGCGGGGAACTCCCAACCGCGTCCGTCGAGAAAGACCCAGGCCAGGGCCGGATCGTCGAAGTCGTAG
>CAYVRL010000243.1:0-4316 GCA_964454065.1 uncultured Planctomycetales bacterium
CTCCGATTCGGTCTCTCCTGCATAGCCGAGTTGGCGAAGAACCGCTTCTCCTCCGGCCCGATCCTTCACAGGCCCCGAAGTCTGGAAAGGACAGGCGTCGAGCCCCTCCTTCACCCAGGGCAGGCCGGAATGGATCCGATCCCGCCCCTCCCGCGGATCGACCTCCAAATCGTAGGCATGGAGCCACCGTAGGCCCTCGGTTCCGTCCTCCGCCAGGAACTTCCGCCACCCCAGCAGGAAACCACGGCGGGCACCACCTTCGAAGCGCAGGGCGCGCACGGGGGGCAAGGGCCCCTGGAGAGCGCTCCCCGGAAGCCCGGGCGGACAGGCCACGTCCAATGCCCGACAAACGGTAGGGAAGAGATCGACGCCGCTCACCGGAGTCGGGTCCTCACCAGGGGGGAAACCCGGCCCAGCGATCAACAGCGGGACGCGGATCTGTTCCTCGTCGAGGGATCCACCGTGGAGAAAGAGCCCATGCTCTCCGAGTTCCTCGCCATGGTCCGCGGTGATCACCACCAGGGCATTCTCCAGGGAACGACGTTTCTTCAAACCGGCGAAGAGATCCTGCAAGGATCGATCCAGGAGATCGAGCTGCGCCCAGTAGGCGCGGCGGATTCCGGCGATCTTCCGTCGTAGGTCGGGATCGGCTGGATCCTCTCGCCAGGCCCTCTCCAGGCGCAGGATCTCCTGGTGGACTCGGAGGAGGTCGGTGCTCGCAAAAAGTTCCTCGATGGCATCCCGGGTCTTCCCGGAACAGGTGTAGGGAAGATGAGGATCGTAATAATTCACGAAGAGGAACAAGGGAGTATCCGCCGGAACCTCGGCCTCATCCAGATCGGCGAGGACCCGCTCCGTCGTCACGGGTCCCGCGACCCGATGCTGGGCGCGCAAGGTCCACTGACTGATCTTCACTTGCAGGATCGGAGACAGGGCACCCCCTCCGGGAAAGCCGAAGAAAGTCGAGCGCGCCAGGCGCAACAAACCTTTGGTCCACATGCCGGGAAGGACCAGTCCATCGTCGTAGACCTGAAAGCCCTGCCCGAAACCCAGACCGTGTTCGATGCGCAGATTGCTGGTGACTCCCAGGGTTCGATAGCCCCGCGCACTCAGGAATTCGGCCAGGGTGTGTTGCTCCGCTCCGAGGACGATCCGGCCCGCGCCCAGGGTATCGGACTCCGCGGGATAGAGGCCCGTGAACAGACCTGCATGCCCGGGAGGAGTGAAGTTCGACACGGAATAGGAACGTGAGTACCGCCGGCACCCACGGGCGAAGGACTGCAACCAGGGCATCCGAGGGCTGCCTTCCGAGTCGACTCCCAAGGCATCCGCGCGCAGGGTGTCGAGGACCACCAGGATGAGGTCCGGTTGGTGTGGAGCGGCCACTCCCCGCGGCGCCGCCAGGGCGCCGGCCACGGCCCGATCCAGGAGTCGATCGCGACCGGCCAGGGCGCCGATCAGCAAGAGGAAAGCGCCAAACGTCAGCGCCCCGGGGTGGCGCAGGGGCGGTAGCTCGCGCAGCAGTCGGGGCAACCACTTCAGGATCACCGCGACGAGCGACAGGGCGAGGAAGACCGCGACGAGACCGCGAAAGGGGGCCACCGCCTGCGGTACCAAGGAGCAGGAGATGCCGAGCGCGAAGCCGCGACGCGGTCGATCCCGAAACCAGGGGATGCGGGAAATCCCGGCTCCCCCGAGCCAACCGAGCCCCGCGAGGATCGTGCAGGCCACGGCGCTCCCGCCGGAGTAATCCGCGCGCACCAAGAACGCATCCAGCAGCGCGAGTGGGAAGAGTCCCAGGACGAAGGCGGCGGAAACGACCATCGCAATCGAACACCTTAGTGCCGCGACGCGGTCGGACCTAGGCTGGAGGCCGTGGAACCCGTCGTCCTCGACCACCCCCTCGCCGACCACTTCCTCGCCGGACTCCGAGATCGCTCCACCCCACCCGCCGGATTTCGCGCGGCCCTCCGGCAGCTGAGCGGGATGCTCCTCCTGCGCGCGGGGGAGGATTTCGCCACCGTCCCCTGCGAAGTCCAGACTCCTCTGGCTCCTTGGCGTGGTCGGCGCCTGGCGGGAATGCCCGTCTTGGTACCCATCCTGCGCGCGGGTCTCGCCATGTCCACCGCCTTGCTCGACATCCTCCCCGAAGCCGAAGTCTGGCCCCTCGGCTTCTACCGAGACGAACGGACCTTGCGCCCCGTCCCCTACTATTCGCGCCTTCCGGAACGTCCCCCGACCGGGGAATGCCTACTCCTCGACCCCATGCTCGCGACCGCCGGAACCGCCATCGCCGCCCTGGACTCGCTCCGTGATGCGGGGGTGACCAGGCCCTGCTTCCTGGGCCTGATCGCGGCACCGGAAGGCCTCCGCGCCCTCGCCGAGAGGCATCCAGAGGTTCGGATCTACGTAGCCGCGGTGGACGAGCGCCTGGACGAGCACGGTTACATCCTGCCGGGACTGGGAGATGCCGGAGACCGGATCTTCGGGACCGGGGAACATCGTCCGGACGGCGGCACTCCGCGCGCGTAGACTCGGCTTCCCGTCATGGTGGTTCCCGGGATCGACTTCCATTCGCAGAGCAGCTTCGACGCCCAGGAGCGCGCCACCCTGGAGCGACTGGCGAGAGCGGTGGCCGCGCTCGGCAGCTCCAAGAGCGCTTCCCTGCTCACCGTGCTCCGCGAGAACGTGCGCCGGGCGGGCGCAGTCGGAGAGGCCTTGGCGGTCTATCCGCCGGTCTTCGCGGAGCGCACCCTGGGCGACCGGCAGCGGAACCGCGACACGCTCGTGGATCTCCTGGCCGCCGCCAACGAGGCCAGCATCGAAATGTTCTTGCCCACCCGGGCGATGGTCGGCCGCGCCCTGGTCTATGCCGAATTGAACGTCTGGAGACTCGCCAAACACATCCATGACGAAGCCTTGGACGAACCGGAGCTGCGCCGGGAGATCGACCACTGGCTCCACGGCTGCGTCTATACCCTGCTTGCCGAAGACGTTCTCCTGACCATTGCGATGGACACCCGGATCGCGCGACGAATCCGGGATCGCGCGGTCGAATCCCTGTGTCGATTCTGGGAATCCCGTCACGTCTACGGTGCCCGCCATTTCTTTCCGGTACTGGCCGAAACCTGGGCGGCACGACGACGGATCCGCGTCAGCTTGGGAACCCTGCTCGGCATCTCGGAAATCTTTCGCCTCCTCCAGGCCGGCTGCGACGAACAGTTCGTGGACTACTTCTCGCGCGACCAAGTGAGCGAAGAGGAAGGGGAGGCCTTCCAAGAATTCTTGATCGGCGTTCCCACCGAAGCCATCCACTCCCTGGCCCAGCTCATGGAGAAACAGGGCCAGCACAGCCTGGCCCCCGAACAAGTGGAGATGGCCGCGAGTCCCCTGGAGAGCGGCGCACCCCTTCCGGAAGCGGTACGCTTCTACCAGTTCTTCCGCAGCCGTTATCTGCAAGCCGCCGCGCGCCGCCTGAAGGACCTTCCCGGCCCCAAGCGTACCGCGGAGGAGTTCGTGATGATCTGGTTCCTCGACCGCGAGACTCGCTGAGACCCCCGCCGTGCCGGAACTTCCGGAAGTCGAAACCATCCGCCGGGGATTCGCCCCGCTCGTGGAGGGCGAGTCCTGGCGGGGAGCGGTCCTCCGCCAGCGGAAACTCCGGCGGCTCGTGCCGACGAGGTTGAGCGCGCGGATCGCGGGCCACACCATCCTGAGCCTGGAGCGCCGCGGCAAGTATCTGATCTTTCGCAGCCGGGAAGGCGCCCTCCTCCTTCATCTCGGCATGAGCGGATGTCTGCTGTGGAGCCGAACCACGGATCCCGCGGGCCCCCACGATCACGTGGACCTCCTCCTTTCGCGCGGACGCTGTCTCCGGTTTCGCGACCCGCGCCGCTTCGGCCTCCTGAGCTGGGTCCCAGGAGATCCGCTCGCCCGCCCGCCGCTCGCCGAATTGGGACCGGAACCCCTCGGAACGGCGTTCACCGCGGCGGATCTGTACCGCCGCAGCCGCGGGCGCCGGGTGGCGCTGAAGAGTTTCTTGCTCGACGGTCGCGTGGTCGCGGGGGTGGGCAACATCTACGCGACCGAGGCCCTGTTCCGGGCCCGACTGCGACCCGGCCGCGCGGCCGGCCGAATCACCCGCGGGGCCGCGGTCCGCTTGCACGGATCCCTCCGCGCGGTCTTGCGGGAGGCGATCGCCGCCGGCGGCACCACCCTCCAGGATTTCCGCACCGCCGACGGAAGCCTGGGGCGCTTCCAGCGGGAACTCGCGGTCTACGGCCGCGGAGGCGAACCCTGCCCCCGCTGCGGCCAAG
>CAYVRL010000244.1:0-4287 GCA_964454065.1 uncultured Planctomycetales bacterium
GGCCCGGAATGGGAAAATGGAGGGATGGGGATGTTCAGTAGGTCAGCACCCCGGCGAAACCCTGCGGGCCGGTCGGAATGCTCTTGCCCTCGACGCGGAAGTACCACTTACCGGCCGGGGGGTTGTAGACGATGATCTCCTCGACGCTGTTCTTGGCGTCCTGAGCAGTGGGATTGGGCGTAGCGGCACCATCGCTGAGGCTGCGCTCGTTCCCATGGTAGATCGTGCCCCCGGGTGCGCGGGCAAGCAGATTGAGGTCGTTCACGGTGGGATCGGCGGCGAAGGCGGCCCCGGGTTCGTCGGACCACACCAGGGTGAGTCGCAGCTCGCTGACCCCAGCGGGAATGTTCACCGACATGGTCCGGTTCTGGCCGGTGGTGAGTCCCTGGGCGTTGGGAACGTCCACCAGTTTCAGGCGGCGGCCGTCTCCCGTGAAGTAGGCGACGTGATCGAGCAGGATGCGGCCGAAACCCTCCTGGACCCCGGTGTAGCCGCTGATCCCAGTCATGTCGACGGCGCCGTTGATCAACATGGCCCGGAGCAGGGCGCCGGAAGGGGTGAATCCGTTCGCGGCGTTCTGACTGCCGGTGGGGTACCAACCCTCCTCGCAATACTCCTTGAGCAAGGCGGCACTGCCGGCCACCACCGGGGAAGCCATGGAAGTCCCGCACATGGTGATCACGCTGCACGAATTGACCGAAGCCGAGTAGGTGGAACATCCCGGGGCGAAGACTTCGGGTTTCTGGCGTCCGTCCGCGGTCGGCCCCTTGCCCCCACTCCCCAAGATCTCGGGGTCGTTGCGGCTGGCGGCCGCGACCGCCAGCACGGACTTGGCGTTCTCGGGGTTCTTGACCCTGGCACCGTTGGTTTCGGCGAAGCACACCATGCCGTCCTCGTTGTCGTGCGAATAGGCATCGATATCCCGGCACCAGTAGTCGTAGGCGGTGGTGTAGTCGTTGCCCCAGGAGTTGGTGTGGATGCGCGCCCCGTTGGCGTGGGCGGTGTTGAGCCAGGCCAGGAAGGAAGTACTGGAGGGGAAACCGGATTGGTGCACCAAAAAGGCGTCCGGTGCCATCCCGTCGTAGGTGTCCTGGCCGTTGATGGGCCGACTGTCCCCGACCGCGGAACCCGCGGTGTGCGTACCGTGGGCATCCACCGATTGGCCGTTGGTCTGGTAGTACTTGATCTTCCGGTGGTTGGGCCCCGGAGGCACCCCGCTCGGGTCGTCGAAGTAGCAGGAGGACTCCTGCACCCGCCCATCGATGTGTCCCACGGTGACCCCAGCACCCATCAGGCCGAGATTCCAGAGTTTGCGGTCGTTGTTCTGGTAGGTTTGGACGACCCACTGGGATTTGTCGTTCCGCTGGGTGACGGGGGAATCCTCCTGGAGGTATTTGACCCCCGGCAAACGAGAGAGCGCGATCACGCCCAGGGGATCGGCGAGCACCATGGCCCGCAGGTAACGACCGGTTTCCACGGTCTCGGTCACTTCCAGATCCAAGGCGCGGATGGCGGCGGCTTCGGCCTGCAGATCCCGATTGGGCCAGAATTCCACCGCGACGCGGGTACGGCCGCGGGGATCCTCCAAGGCGGTCCCATAGGAACCCATCCCGGGATCGATCTTGAAGGCGGGATGGACGGGGATCACGATCCGAGCCTCGGAAGCGAGCGCCTGGACCCGATCCAAACTGGGGAGGTAGGCTTCGAAAGCATTGTGGGGCAAGTAGTCATAGACTTCCGCCCCCATGCCGATCGCGGCGTCGCGGAGAGCCGACCAACCCTCCAAGGAACGGGCCTGCACGAAGTAGTAGCCCGCGGAAACCGCCTCGGCGGGGTCGTAAGCCAGCGGGGCAGGAACCGTGGGCTGCCCCTTCCGAGTGTCCCAGTCGAGGGTCTTGAGGACCAGCCGAGAGGGCTCGAGGTACCGGGTCGTGAGTTCCAGGGGCAGCTTCGGGCCGTCCAGGGACTGGACGACCGGAGTCTGACCCGCCAGGGGAAGGCCTAGGGCCAGAAGGGTCAGGAACATCGATGTCACTCCTTTACAAGGATTTACGCGCGTATTTCGTTTCAGGCGGATCAGGCCCGTCAGAACCTGGACGAGAGGGGACCCAAACAAGTTCCGGGAATCCCGGCTCCATCCCGGCCAGACCTTCTTTCGGTTAGAAAAATGCTTTTCATGCGCGTTTCACGGGTAAAACTATCATGGATGGTCCGAAAGCCCCCTTGGCGGTTCGCCTCGAAGGGCTCTCCTCCCTCCCCTCGCCCCTTTTCCCCGCGGATTCGGGGAACATTCCCTTTCCAGACCTTGTCCCATCCAGGTCTGAGACCGTGGTCTGCGCTGGCATCCCCCCTCACCCACGCCGTCCGCCGCTCCATCAACCCCACAACCACCCCGGAAACCCGACCAGAAATGAGACCCCTTCGCTGGCTGGCCTCCGCTCTCGCGGCCCTGCTCCTCGTGGGCACCGCTTGGGCATGCATCGAGGCCCTCGACTTGAACAAGATGGTCGCGCGTACCGACGCAGCGGTCCTCGGCACCATCACCGAGGTCCACGGCGCTCGCTACATCGCCGCGCCCAATGATCATCGCATCTACACCGTGCTCACCGTGGAGGGCGAAGACCTCTACACCGGCAAGGCTCGCACCCTGCACGCCGCCTTCCTCGGCGGAACCTACCAGGGTGAAACGATGACCGTCACCTCCATGCCCGCGCCCAGTGATTACCGGGTCGGGAACCGGGTGTTGGTCTTCAGCGCCCCCGTCGAAGGCTGGGGCCCGGATGTCGACCGTTGCGTCTACGCCGCGATGGGCGGGATCTTCCGGACCGTGGCGACTCCGTCCGGGATCGTGATCCTCGGCAAGGGTGAAGGCACCGCGGTCGAGAAGAATGAAACGCTCGCCGCGCTCCGCGCCGGGATCGCCAAGGCCCTCCAGAGCCGCAAGGAGACCAAGTGATGAACAAGAACATCCTCCGACTCCTCATCGGCGGCGCGATCCTGACCAGCGCCGCTTCCCTCAGCATCACGCAGAACGACGTCAAGGCCTGGTCCACCATCGGTGGCTCCTTGGATTTGTCCCAGCGTGACATGCGGGTCTACAACAACTTCACCGATTCGACCGCGAACGACAACTTGACGCCGCACCCGAATTGGCCGGGCTACACCAAGATCGAGATGGCCGGCTGGAAGGCTGGTGCGGAATGGGGAGCCCGCTCCTTCGGCGATGGTTCGGGTGACAGCACCCAAGCGAACGTCGGTGACGGCGGAGCCAACTTCAACTTCTTCTGGAGTGGTGACGCCAGTGCCGTGGGCGGCTTCAACGCCAACATCATGTCCCCGATCGCCGGTTCCAGCGGGGGCGTACTCGCCTACACCGAGACTCCGATCAGTGACGGATGGCGAATCCGTTTCTACGAGAGTTGGACCTGGGACGACGGCCCCGGCAATGTGCCCAGCAGCCGCATGGACTTCCAGGGCATCGCCTGCCACGAACTCGGTCACGCGCTCGGCCTCGGGCACTCCAACAACAGCGCCGCGACCATGTACGCCTACGCGAGCGGCAACGGGGTCGCGGACCGTTCGATCGAATCGGACGACCGGAACGGCATCCAAGTCGGCATCTACGGGGCCATGTGGGCTTCGATGCCGGAGATCACCAGCGTGACCGGCTCCCTGAATGGGGGCGGCACCGCGGTCATCACCGGCGCCAACTTCACCAGTACCGGCAACACCGTTTGGTTGAACAGCGACGTGGTGGATAGCACCAACGCCGGCGGCGATCCCTACAAGATCACCGGCCTCGCCTCGACGGCGGGTGGAACCCAGATCAGCTTCACCGTGCCCTCCTCGGGCATCCTGGCGGGATCCATCCACGTTCAGAAGAACAGCACCGTCGATGCCGCCCTGTCCGAAGGCCACCCCTTCGACTACGGCGGGGGTGCCCCGGGCGTGGACGTGATCCAGCTCACCGCTCCCACCATCGCCTTCGCGGGCCAGAATGCGGTCATGGACTTCACCAACGGCGCGGCCAATACCGTGACCTACCTGTTGTGGAGCTTCAACAACACCGGGACCGTGATCAACGGCCACAACTTCGACATCGGCACCCCGTGGAACATCGGGGCGACCATGACCTCCGATGGCGCGGGAGCTGGTTCCTACACGGTTCCGATTCCGGCCGGTGCCGCGGGCCTCACGGTCTACCTCGAGATCGGCCAGGACGACAACGGTACGATCCTCGACTCCAACCTGGCCACGATGACCATCCAGTAGCCCTTCCCGGCTGCC
>CAYVRL010000245.1:0-4285 GCA_964454065.1 uncultured Planctomycetales bacterium
CCGCCGACGCGCCGAAACCGGAGGCGGCGGCGAGTGCGACCACGCCCCCCACGCCCGCGCCTCCACCGGCCCCCGCCCCGCTGCCGGTCGTCCCTTCGGATTCCCCGGGCCAGGCCGCGACCGGGCGCCAGGCCCTCCCCGGGGCGGACGACACCGTCCTGGTGCGCATGGTCGAGGCCGACGGCGGCCGACCGGTACCCGGGGCGGCGCTCTACGTGATGGACCAGGATGGCCTCGAGGAGCTGATCCCAGGGACGGTCTCCTTCAAGAGCAGTGAATTCGTCGACCTCCTGCGCAAACGAGGGCAACGTTTCCGCGGTGATGCACGAGGGATCGTGCGGATTCCCAGACCCAAGGGTTTCACCGCCCTCATGGGCGAAGCCCCCGGCTTGTTCCAACTCACGTGGGAATCCGGGATCTCGGAGAAGGGGACCCTGACCCTCGAACTCTCCACCGCGGGCATGATCACGGTTACCGTCCTCGACGCCGTCGGTCGGCCGGTTCCCGGAGTTCCGGTGGTGGTGCGCTCGAATCAGGGCTTCTTCGACATGCCGATCCTGATTCGCGAAACCGATGAGGAGGGCCGGGTCATGTTGAGGAACTTCCTCCAGTTGGATCCGAACCGAGGCCAGGGGGATCTTTCCGTTGCCGTGGCCGCGCCCTTGTCCAAGGAAGTGGAGGTTCCCCTGGATCGGGGAGCCCTCCCCGCGGAACCGATCGTCCTTCGTCTCCCTCCCACCGGTAGCGTCGTGGTCGAGGCGCGGGATCTGCACGGGAAAGCCGTCCCAGACGGCACCGTGGTCGTCCTGGGCTCGAAGGATCGGGGACGAACCGTGGCCCATGGCAACGGCATGATCCTGCCGGGAGAAGGGAAAGCCGTGACCCGGAACGGGAACGCCCGCTTCCCGGTCGTGGGTCTGGGCCTGACGCTCGAAGCGGGCTGCGGCATGGAGGGTTTCCCCAAACCCATCCTGGCGGAGGGGGCGGGGCCGACCGCGCCGGGCCAGGAAACGCGCATCCGCCTGCGCCCCGAACACGGCCCCGCGGTGCTCATCGGTCGGATCGTGGATGAACGGGGACATCCCTACGCCGACGGGGACCTGTCCGCGACGCTGGAGACCAAGGAAGCCAGTAACCAGCGGACCGTCTTCTCCACGGTCCACTGCGACGCCCACGGCCGTTTCCGTTTCCTCCTGGATCCCGCCAAGGCTCCGAAGAAGTCCACGCGCGTCCTCACCCTGCGCAAGGGAGAGCCGTCCTCCCGGACGGCCTCCAAGGATCAGCCCATGGTGGTCATCGAACTCGCCCGCGAATATCCCGAGGAAGAACGGGATCTGGGTGACCTGGTCATCCGACTCGCGCCGCTGGTGGCCGCCGGCAAGGTGATCGCTCCGGATGGAAGCCCGATCCCTTCCGCGACGGTCGGCCTCCTGATCGGAGGCCCGAGTTCGCTCACCGGGGGATTCTCCTGGATCGGCGCTGCTTCCTTGCAGACGAAGACCGGTCCCAATGGCGACTTCGTTCTCCGTGGATCCTACGAGAGAGCGGGGGGCCAGGAGGCCCGTCTCCTCGCCCAAGCCGAGGGGTATCGCGGATCCTACGCGAACTTCAGCGACGGCCAGACCGGAATCACCCTCACTCTGGGGCTGGCCGGGAGAGTGCGCGGATCGGTACTCCTGGACGAAGGGATCCGGCCTCGGGATCTCCAGGTGCTGCTACGACTCCTCCCGGCCGATGGCGGAAACGAGGAGGAATCCATCCCTTCGTGGCAGGATCGGGAATTCTCCTGGGACCATCTGGAGGAAGGAACGGGCAGCATCGTCTTCGGAATCGCGGGCGAGCAGACGCCGATCTACCGCGTGGACGGGATCACGATCCTGCCTGGTCAGGAGAACCAGGATCCGCGCCTCCAGGAGATCGACCTGAGGGGTCGGATTCACCAGACCCGTCTGGACTTCGTGGACGAAGGTGGCCGGAGGGTCCAACAAGTCTCCCTTCATTCCCTGGACCCCGAACATCCCTATACCGACTTCGCTTTCGGTGGAAGGAAGGACCTACTCTACTCTTCGGAACCGCCTCCTCTCCTCGTGACCTCGAATGGCTATCTCCCCGTGGAGATCCGCGACCTGCGCGGCGACCGGAAGATCGTGATGAAGAAGAGTGGAGAGCTGGTCTTCGTTCTGGATTCCATTCCTCCCCTTCCCGAGGGTTGGTCGCTCGCGCTGAGCTTTCAGTCCTTGGATTCCCCATCCTCCGCGCCAAGGAATTCCTATCGCTTCGGCACCGATGGCCGTTGCCGCGTCCCCGCCCCCGGGGCGGGCGAATGGAGGCTCCAGGCCTCGGTGTTCCAGGGATTGCATGGGAACAGCGGCGTCTATTGGGACTTGGGACAGGGAGTCTTCCACCCCTCCACCATTCGCATCGACGACCCGAGCACACCGGCCACTTTCCCCTTGAGGGTGGATCGGAGCGCCTTCGACGAGGGGCTGGAGAACGTCCGGAAACGGGGTGGTTGAGCCCGAGGGCTACGGGGCGCGGAAGAGGAGCAGATAGTTCTGCTCCAGTAGATCGGGTACCTCGCGATCGTAACGGAACCCGGCCTTCTCGATCTCGGCCCGGAAGACCTCCTTGCCGGCGCGGACGTGTTTCAACACCCAGGGACTGCTCTTCCCCTCGACCCGTTCGAAATCCAGGAGCGCCAGGACGCCACCGGGGCGCAGGGCCCGGCGCAGCGAGGCGAGGGTGTCCTGAGGGTGTGAGAAGTGGTGATAGGTATCACAGATGAAGATCCGGTCCACCGAGGCCGGGGGCAACTTGGCATCGTGCTCGTCGCAGAGCAGGGTGTGCACCCGTGGGATCTCGAATCCGGCGATCCGGTCGAGGAAGGGCTGGGAGATGTCCACCGCCCAGACCTCTCCCTGGGGACCGACCGCGTCAGCGAGTAAGGGTTCGAAGAGTCCGGTGCCGGCGCCGACGTCGGCCACCGCCATCCCCGGCTCGATCCCCAGCGCGTCCACGATCTCCTGGCGCCGAGCGTAGATCTCCCGTCCCTCGTTCTCGAAGCGCTCCACCCACTTCTGGACATCCAGGTCCGGGGCCAGGAAGGCCTGGTTGAGCCCGGATTCGGGTTGGGGAGCGGCCGGTTGGCAGCCGATAAGGAGGATCAGGGGGATCAGGTCGCGCGCGCGCATGGTCGGGTCTCCTACATGACTCCCAGGGGGTTCCCATGAAGTCCAGAATGAACGGTAGCATCCTCGCCGGGCTGGCGATTCCCGGCGTCCTCGCGCTGGCGCTGGCCCTGCAATCCACGCGGCCCCGCTCTCAGCAGCCCAAGGCTCCGCCGAATCCGGCCGCCCAGCGGGCCGAGATGATCCAGCTCCTGCGCTCCATCGACGGCCAACTCCGCGAACAGGGCCAGTTGCGCGTCGGCGAGGCCCAGACCACCCAGGACCTCCTGCACTCCCTGGACCGCCGCCTGGAGGTTCTGGAGAAGGCCGCCCGCCGGGCCCCCGCCAAGCAGGGATAGCGCTCCGCCCGTTCGGGCGCGGGTTTAGCATGCGGTTCCTCTTGCAATGGAACCGTACGTCGCCGTCACCAATCCGAACTGGTTTCGATTCCTCCGCGATCTCGCCGGAGCGGAGGGGCGACTGGACGAAGTGAACTTCTGGAATCCGTCCGGCAAGGCCCTCAAGGGGTTCCGCCCCGGCGATCCGATCTTCTTCCGTTTGAAGGCTCCACATCACATCATCGCGGGCTACGGTTTCTTCGCCTTCTTCCAGCGCATGCGCATGTCCCTGGCCTGGAATTGCTTCGGGGCCAAGAACGGCGCTCCCCGGCTCGCGGCACTCGCGGCGCGGATCCGCCGCGACCCGATGGACGAAATCGGTTGCACGATGTTGCGCGACGTGCGCCTGTGGCCCGATTCCCGCTGTTTCCCCTGGGGAAGCGCCGAGAATTGGAAGGGAAACGGCCCCAACCGGGGCAAGACCGTCCGCGATCCGAGGTTGGTTTCGCGGCTCCTCGCCGAGATCCAATTCGACCACGCGGAAGTGCCGGAGGACCTCCGCGCACCCTTCCATCTGGTGGAGGCGGACGAACGCGCGATCGAGAGAGCGCGGACGATCCGGCGCGAGGGACAGGGCGTCTTCCGCAGCAAGCTGCTGGACGCCTACCAGGGTCGCTGCGCGATCACTGGGGAGCACACCGCGATCGTGCTCGACGCGGCGCACATTCAACCCTACCTGGGGCCGCGCTCCAATCATCCCCAGAACGGCCTGTTACTGAC
>CAYVRL010000246.1:0-4277 GCA_964454065.1 uncultured Planctomycetales bacterium
TCCATTCTGGACGCTTGAACGCATGGAAGGGCCAGTTGCATTTCGTCCGTGCGGCGGGGCGTTTGCAAGACCGTTTCCCATCCCTTCGTTTCCTGGTCGCAGGCGATTGCCCTCCAGCTCAGGAACACTACCGTGAGGAGTTCCTGAGGGAAGTGCGGAGTGCGGGTCTAGGTGAGCGGCTCCAGTGGTTCGGCTTCCGGGAGGACGTCCACGAACTCTATCGTGCCGCGGACCTGTTGGTGGTTCCCTCCCTCCTCCCCGAACCCTTCGGTTTGGTGGCGGCGGAGGCGATGGCCCACGCTCTCCCCGTGGTTGCCGCCGCCCACGGCGGCCTTGCGGAAATCGTGGAATCGGGAGAAACCGGAATCCTCTATCCCCCAGGGGATCTGGAAGCCTTGGTGGAGGCCGTGGCCTCCCTCGTGGCGGATCCCGAAAAGGCCAGGTCCATGGGCCGGGCGGGAGCGGCGCGGCAACGGCTCCACTACTCGGTGGAGCGTTACCAGGAACAATTCCTCGACCTCTATCGAGAACTGATCCCTACGCCCTGATGCCTCGCCCCCATTCCTCCGCCGGCCCGGTGATCCTGATGACGATCGGGAAGGCCAACCCCGATCGTCCCAATGGGGTCAATGTCGTCGTGGATGGACTTGCGCGTTCTTTTCAGAAGATGGGTTTCCCCCACGAGGTCTGGGGCTTGACTCCCACGCCCGATGAACCGACACCCGTTCGGTCCTATCCACTGCGACTGTTCCCCTTTCTTGCTTCCCGCTTGGGGTTGTCCAAAGAACTCAGGGATGCGCTGTGGGGACTTCCTGAAGGAGCCTTGGTCCATTTCCATGGTGGTTTGATTCTGGAGTTCTACAGGGCTTCCAGAATCCTGGAAGCCAGGAACATCCCTTGGGTGATCAGTGCCCATGGAGCATATCGACAAGAAGCACTGAGATCGGGAAAGTGGAAGAAGTCCATTTACGCCCTGCTTTTCGAGCGACGTCTCCTTGGTTCCGCTCTGCGGATTCAGGCGCTTGCGCCAGGAGAGATCGAGGGAATGCGTCGCTATCTTCCGACCGGCTCCGAGGTCCTCATCCCCAATGGAATGGATATGGGCTTGCAGAGGGCCTACCACCATGAAGGAGAGAAACGGATCCTTGTCTATTGTGGTCGGGTCGTGGCCAGGACGAAAGGGCTCGATCTGTTGCTGAAGGCTTTCTCCGAATTGGCGCACGGGATGCCACGTTCACGTTTGTGGATCATTGGGGACGGCCCTGACCTTCCCGATCTCCGCGATCTCGCGGCCAAGACCTGTCCACCGGGGTCGGTGGTCTTCCACGGTGCGCGATACGGAGAGGAAAAGCGGGAACTGCTGCGGCAGGCGAGCGTTTTCGTGCAGTTCTCCAGGCACGAAGGCTTCCCGATGGGAGTCCTGGAGGCCGCCGCCTTGGGCCTTCCGCTCGTGGTCACGGAAGGCACCGGTATGACCGAGATCGTTGCCAACCATGATTGCGGGATCCCGGTTCTCGGGGCGGACCCCCGTGTCCTGAGCGCCGCTCTCCGGCGGGCGGCCACCCTTCCCGGTGAGGAGTTGCGAGCGATGGGTGAGCGAGCCGTCGAAATGGTGCGCGCCTCCTATTCTTGGGAAGTGGTCGCCGACCGGATCATCCACGAGCTCTACGGTCCACCCTGGAGCGAGCGATGAAGATCCCTTGGCGATCCCGGAGTGCGGCGATCCTGGTGGATCAGGGCATCGCCAGCGGCACGACTCTCCTGATCACCGCGATCCTCTTCCGCACGGTGGGGGTGGAAGTCTATGGCGCCTTCAGTCTGGTATGGATCGTGCTGATGTTCTCGGTCTCGGTCCAGTACTCCGGACTGGTGATCCCCGCGTATTCGCTCATTCCCAAGCTCTCTTCCCTCGATGCGTCCTGGTTCCGTTTCTGGTTGCTCATGCTTCAGTTCGGACTTTCCCTGCTCCTGCCGCTCGTGCTGGTGCTGGCCGATGGAGTCCTGGGAATCTCCCTGCTCCCGGAGGGCGCGGGTCTGCTCGCCGCCTCTTGTTTCCTGATCAGCCGCCTGTTCTTCACCTTCTTCCGCCTGGTCCTCTTCCTGCGCGAGGACGGTCCCTTCCGGGCGATGATGGTGGATTCCATTCATTCGGTACTCGCCGTCGGTGGACTCCTCCTCGCGGCCTTCCACGGGGGGCTGGACCTGGACGGGGTTCTCCTGGTTCTCGCGGGTGCGTCCGCGGTGGCGGCGCTGGTGGCCGCTCCTCTCTGGTTTCGCCTCGGGTGTCGCCCGGTGTCGGGCGCGGGGAAGGGCCTGCCCTTGCGACACTGGCGGCTGAGTTCCTGGTTGATCGGCAAATCGGTGGCCCAGTGGTTCACCGGCAACTCCTTCCTGGTGGCGCTCGGGGTACTGGAGGGAACCGCGGCGCTGGGGATGGTCCGGGCGGCTCAGACCATCGTCGGGGCCGCGGGAGTGGTCCTCCAAGGCTTCGAGAACTTCTTCCCGGTCAAGGCGGCACGGACCTGGGCCGCCGCGGGTCCCGATGGCCTCCGCAGGGCCTTGCTCCGCGACGGCCGGATCTGGGGGGCGATCCTGGTCCTCGCCTTGATCCCCCTGGTCGTCTTCCCGGATTCCTTCGCTTCCCTCCTGCTGGGCAAGACCTTCCCCGGGGTCCAGATGATCTTGCTGGTGTTGAGCGTGGGCGCAGTGCTCGCCTTGAGCATTCAGAGCATCAGCGCTTGTCTTCGGGCCGTGGAACGCACCCGCCCGTTGTTCTTCGCCCAAGCGGCTGCGGGGCTGGCGGGAGCGGTTCTCGCGGCCCCGGTGGTGAGCCGATTCGGGATCCCCGGCTGTCTCGCCGGTCTGATCGGACAGCAGGTCGTTCTGCTGGGGTGTCTGGTCCTGCCGCTTCGGACCGCCCTCAGGACGGTCTAGTTCCCCGTCCACCCACCCGATCCCGGAGATCGAGATCTCGCAACGGTGGGGCCGCGGCATCCTTGGCGGACAAGCCGCCGACGGGCGGGGCCAAGGGCCAGTCGATGCCGACCTCCGGATCGTCCCAACGCACGGCGCCCTCGTGTTCCGGAGAGTATTCGGCGGTGATCTTGTAGAGAAGCTCGGTGTCGTCCTCCAGGGCCTGGAAGCCGTGGGCGAAACCCGTCGGGATCCAGATCATCTCGTGGTCGGCGGCGCACAACTCCACGGCTTCCCAGCGACCGAAAGTCGGTGAATCGGGGCGGATGTCCACGGCCACATCGAAGGCCCGCCCATGGACCACGCGCACCAGTTTCCCCTGTTCGAGGGGTGGGCGCTGGAAGTGGAGCCCTCGGATCACGCCGCGCCTGGAGATGGAGTGGTTGTCCTGGACGAAGTCCAACTCCAGGCCCAGGTCCTCGCGGAAGCGCTTGCGGTTCCAGCTCTCGTGGAAGGAACCGCGATCGTCCTCGAAGACGATCGGACGAATGAGCAACAAGCCCGCGAGGGACAAGGGGCGGGCTCTCAACACGAGAGCGCTTCCTCCTCGGCGAGTTCCAGGAGATACCGCCCGTAGTCGCCGTTGGCCATCCGCTCTCCCGCCTCCCGAAGCATGTGGACGTCGATGAATCCCTGGCGGAAGGCGATTTCCTCCAAACAGGCGATCTTCATCCCCTGTCGCTTCTCCACGGTCTGGACGAAGGTCCCGGCCTCCAGGAGGGAATCACAAGTGCCGGTGTCCAACCAGGCGAAACCTCGGCCGAGGATGGAGACCTCCAGTTCGCCGTCCTCCAGGTAGAGGCGATTCAGGTCGGTGATCTCCAGTTCCCCGCGGGCGCTGGGGCGCAGGCCGTGAGCGCGTTCCACCACCCCACCGTCGTAGAAATAGAGTCCGGTCACGGCGAAGGAAGAGCGTGGTTGGGCGGGCTTTTCCTCCAAGCTCACCGCATGCCCGTCGGAATCGAACTCGACCACTCCATAGCGCTCGGGATCCTGCACTCGGTACGCAAAGACCGTTGCTCCACGCTCCCGAGCGCTGGCCTCGGCGAGCAGGGAGCTGAAGCCTCTGCCGAAGAAGACGTTGTCCCCGAGCACCAAGGCGACCGGATCTCCGCCCAGGAAATCCTCCCCGATCAGGAATGCCTGGGCCAGACCCTCGGGACGCGGTTGGACCGCGTAGGAGATCCGCAGGCCCCATTCGTCTCCCGTTCCGAGCAGCGCCTGGAAGCGGGGGGTGTCCTCCGGGGTGGAGATCAGCAGGATGTCTCGGATACCCGCGAGCATCAGCACGCTCAACGGGTAAT
>CAYVRL010000247.1:0-4256 GCA_964454065.1 uncultured Planctomycetales bacterium
CAGGCCCAGATCCTTTCCCCTCTGATTCCGAATGCGGTTCCTCCGCACGCTCCGCTGTCCCCGGCCGGAGCGGTGGTGATGACCGTCTTCCGTCCCCACGACCTGGGTTTGGGGTTGGACGGTTTGGGCATGGGGCTCGGTTACCGGAATCCCGCCGAGTTCGATCTCGACGTGGTCGGCATGAGTTGGACCCCTCTGGGTGGAGTGGTCATCGATGACACCTTCCCCGAGATCTCCCTGGCGCTCGCCCACTCGAAGTTCATGCCGGACGAAGTCATCAATACCCTTTCGCAGCGGCCGATCTTCCCCAATTCCGGCCTCTTGCGCTCGGGGACCTTCGACGACAATATTCTCGGTTTCCCGCAGTACGACGAAAAGATCGTATTCGATACTTCCTACACCATGCGGAAGATCCATCTCTTCACGACCTCTTCGGGGAATTCGATGCTCGCCTGGCCCGATTTCTCCGACTCCTACACGTGGCGGGACACCGCGATTCCTCCCACCGTCCTCGGCGGGGCGAACTCCAACGATTCCATCGGCTCTCCGCCTGCCCTGCATCCCGATGCGGGCCTCTTTCCTCCCTCCCAGGTCCCTTCCATCGGTTTGCCCCTGTTGGCTCGCTTCCGTTGCTTCCCCCGGGCACAGGAACTGGGCGTGAACAGCTTCCAGGTGACGCAGATGGTGACCGCGTCGAGTCTCCCCGCCTTCCGGATCTTCTCCGAGGGAGGCCAGGATGCCAGCGGCCAGTGGTTCCAGGTCATCCCGGACAACGCCGCGGCCGGTGGAACCAGCCCTTCGGGAGGTTTCAACTCGGCTGGTGCTCGTACGGACGCCTTCGATCCCTTCGTCTATTGGAGCGAGATCGACTTCGTCACCCGGGTTTCCCGGGTCTTCACCCACTGGTTCGACATGGGCACGAACCTGATCGCGGGAGGTACGGCGGGAGTCGTCCTCGAACCCGACAATCCCAGCCAACTCCCCGGCACTTCCGTGATCGTGGAGTTCCGCGGTGCCGCCCAGGTGGACCACAACGGAAACCCCACCATCAATCCGTCCCCCCTGACGGATGCCTCCGCAAACTTCGACTTCTTCGGCGAATACCAGTTGAACGGTGTCAGTACCCCCAGCACCTGGACCACCAACTTCGCCGACCTGGAGGACCGTGGTTACCGGTACTTCCAGATCCGCTTGACTTTCGTGAACAATCCCACCCAGGAAACCCAGTCCGTCATGGATGGCCTCGGGATCGCCTGGACCCAATGAGTCCCAGCATGACTGTTCCCGGAAGATGATCGGATTCCTGACTCCCACTCACTCGAAATGGCCCGCCTCCCTCTGGGGGGGCGTGTTCTGCGGGGCCCTGCTCGCATTGACTTTGCCGTCCTGTCTGGGTGGGGGAGGGAACGACGTGGCCAATGTCCCGGGAACCGGTAGAGCGGAGTTCTTCCTCGAATCCATCGAGTGGGGGCGCTTGGTCGATGTCTTCGATCGCAGCGGCAAGCTCGCGGACCGGGATGTCCTGGTCCGGCAGAGTCTCCAAGACGTTCCCGGCCAGTACACCTTCGGCTTGAACCCGATCACCCAGTCCGAGACCCTCACCCTGGATGCCGATCTCGGGACCCCGGAGTTCCAGAGCCTCCTCGATGCCGCGATGTCGGGAAGGGAAGCGATTGCCACCCATGGCCTGGGGGAACCCGGCACGTACTCCCTGGTGGGGCGGAACGGGGTCATTCGGCTCCAATTCTCGGAACTGGTCGATCCTTCCCTGGTCACCGGGGAAACCATCAAGGTCGAGGTCGGAGATCCGCCCACCCAGAACCAAACGGTTCGCTATCTGGTCCGCAACGATCAGGTGGGCGCGGATGGCAAACCCAAGGGGGTGGTCATCCTGGACCCGACCATTTCCAAGATCGACGAGGCCAACCTGGGCATTCCCCAGAACGGGACCGGTTATCCCCCGTCCTTCGATTCGGTGAGCCCGAACGTCGTGATCCGGATTCCCACCACGGTCGACGTCGCGAATGGCCAGCTCCAGGTGCTGAGGAACTTGAGCGGGAACCATACCCTCCAGCCCCGGGCCAGCGATCCGGTGGAGCTCTCTCCGGGCTTGGATCCGATCGTCGTGCGTGCCTTCCGTACCGGGAACGATTCCGATCCCTACAACGGCTTCATGGTGGACCAGCATCGGCCGCAGTTGGTGACCGAACAGGAGGTCGCCATCAGTGCGATCGCCGCGGTGGGGGATTTGACCACCCTCACGTATTCCATCACTGCGGTGAACTGTCGCCGGATCAGCCCCAAGGTCGGCGATGTCTTCGAAGTGGGGACCGGGGTACTCCTGGTCAGTCGGGTCGACGATCAGACCGATCCCGCTGCTTACGTGGTCTCCGGACCGATCCTCGTCGGCGAGGCGGAGTTCCCTCCTGGAAACCACTCCGCCGACCCTTTGGCCGGCAAGCTCACCTCGGTCTACGAGTCCCGGGATTCCGATCTCCAGACCTGCTGGTTGGAGTTCAGCCCGGCTCCCGAGTTCGGCCTTCCCGCGCGGGGAATCGATCCCTACTCCTCGGTGACGTTTCGCTTCAGCGAGCCCATCGATGTCGCGACCGTCAAGTCCCTGGAGACGGTGGTGGTCGCTTCCTATCTGGTGAATCCCCCGGTGCCCGGACCGGGTGCCACTCAGGAGGAGCTGGATGCTTACGCCGCTCGGCAGTTCGATCCCGCGGTGGAGACGGTGGGGGATTACATCGACCGGCAGCTCGGCTATCAGACCACGGGAAGTGGGAGTGGCCGGGTGAAGTTCGGTCCCGTGGAGGCCTCCGCGGATGCTCGGACCTTCACCTTGACTCCCTCCGCTGGTTTCGCCGATTCGCACCAGGAAGGGAACGACTTTCGGCTCTGTCTGGCTCTGCGGGATGGCCCCGACGGGGTCCTGGACCTCGCCGGGAACCAGCTCGATGCCCCGGGTTTCGTGGCCGGCAACGATGGGCAATCGGAGCAGATCACCCCGGGTTCCTTCTCGCCCTGGCCCATCGATCGCTACTTCTCCCTGCGCTTCAATAGTACCGACGAGAATGGTGACGGCCTTTCGGAATACGGGGGGCAGTTCCGTTTCGACAACCCGGGGTTCCTGCGCGGACGGAGCCTGGATCACTTCACACGCTCCGTCGATACTTCCAACTCCTTCATCGCCCAGCGGGCGACCTTCTCGCAAGGTTTGATGACCCCCCTCACCCCTGCTGGGGCGGTCCTCCATACCTGCTGGGCCTACCACCACATGGGCTTCGGCCTCCAGGTGGTGTCGACCTTCAATTTGGACGTGGAGGGGTTGAATTGGGCCCCCTTCGGTGGTTCGGTCTTCGACGACACCTTCGCCCGTTTCTCCATCGCCCTGTCCCATTCCGACCGCTTCCCGGATGATTACATCAATCCCGGCTCGGGTTTCCCGCAGTTCATCAACTCCGGGCTGAAACGGAATGGCGCCTTCGACCAGAACATCCTCGGTTTCCCGGATTTGGACGAGGTGGTGGTCACCGACGGGTTCTATCGTCTGACCCAGAGCAAGGTCTATTCCGGCCCTTCCGGCACCAAGTGGTTGCCGTGGAGCGATTTCACCAAGACCTACACCTGGAGGGATACGGGCATCCCCGCCAACGACACCTTGGATGGTCCGGGGTATCGCGGCGGCAAGAACAGTTACGGGGCTCCGCCCGAGGTCGTCAGTACGCTTCCCCCGATCTATCCTCCGGAACAGATCCCTTCCATCGGTCTGCCCCTGCTGGCTCGTTTCCGTTGCTATCCTCGCGGGGATTTCTTCGGAGCCAATGGCTTCCAGGTCCAGATCATGGTCGGTTCCACGGCCCTTCCCGCCTTTCGAGTCTATTCCGCGGGGGGCCGCGACTCGGGAGGGACTTGGCACCTCGTGATCCCGGACGACCCGGGGTCGGGAGGCACGGAACCCAACGGCGGTTACAACACCTCCACCGGCTTCACGACCAAGGCCTTCGGTCCCGAACTCTACTGGGAGGACATCGACTTCGTGACTCGGATCTCTCGGGTGTACACCCACTGGTTCCCCTTCGGAGGCATCCCGACCTTCATCAGCGCGATCACCCAGGAACCCACTCCTTCCCTGCAACCCCCCGGTACCTCGGTCGTGATCGAAGTCCGGGGCAGTACCACCGTCGACAACGACACCACCGGCACCTGCTCGTCCGGCCCCATCGACGACGCGGGTTCGCTCGATCTCTACG
>CAYVRL010000248.1:0-4249 GCA_964454065.1 uncultured Planctomycetales bacterium
ATCCCCGACTCCTCCATGAATTCCTTGCCCTCCCGGTTCATCCAGAAGTGGTTGCTCTCGTGACCGCTGAAGGATGCTCCGCCGTCGATCTGTTTCCGTACCGATTCTCCGAGTCCGACCACCGCCTTGTCATCCTGGGTGATCTTCTTCTCGGACTTGATCTTCATCTTGTCGTCGGTGCGCACGACCGTGCGCCAGAACGCACTTCACAAGTCCACCTTGATGGCCACGTCCCCTGGAGCCGAGTAGTAACCGGACAGGGTGTAGAGGTCCAAGTAACTGTCGTTGTCGAAGTCGGCGAACTGACCGCCCCAGGACCAGCCCCCTTCCTCGACTTGCTGGGTGCCGGGATCGCGACCGGAGACCTTCTCGAAGGGCTTGCCGGGCCCCTCGTTCCGGAACAGGGTGTTGCCGGCCGCCATCTTGCGGAAAACCGGATTGATCCCGGTGGAGAGAGCGGCCTGCTTGAAGTTGATGCCGTTGGCATCGAAGAAGGAGGTGACTCTACGGCCGGCCTTGCTGAACATGTTGGTGACGTACAGATCCAGATCGCCGTCACCGTCGTAGTCGCCCCAGCCGGCGCCCATTCCGAAACCGATGTCGGCGCTCTGGGTCTGATCCGTGATCTCGACGAAGTTGCCGTTCCCGTCGTTGCGGATCATGTCGTTGGGCGCGAAGTCGTTGGCGATGTAGACGTCCATGTCGCCATCGTTGTCGTAGTCCGCCCAGGAAGCCTGGAAGGAGTTCCGGAACAGGTAGAGTGGGCCGGCGTCCTCGGCCGAAACGATTTCGAATCGGCCGTCCCCCGCGTTGTGGAGGAGTACGTTCGGAGGACCGGGCCGATCGGTATAGAAACGTTCGGTGGGCGCGTATTCCTCGAAGCGCTTGTGGAGTTCCGTCCAGTCAGTGGCGGGAAGGAAGTTCTTGAGTTCCTCGATCCAATGACGATTGTCGGAGCGGGGATTGCGGATCCCACCCATCGCTCGTTGCGCGAGTTGCCCCGCATAGATGCAGATGTAGGCATCCAGGAGACCGTCCGAATCGTAGTCCACCGCGGAGATGGATGAGGCCAAGAAGGGGAGCTGGCCGCCGCCGATCAGGTCGGCGCTGTGGTCGACGAAGTGACCACCTTCGTTGATCAGGTACAGGGAGCGTTCCAGGGTACGCCCGATCAGCGCATCGGTGTCGCCATCGTTGTCGAAATCAGCGAAGATCGCGGAAGAGCAGTTGCCGTCGAAATCCAAACCGAGCTGCGGGGCGATGTCCTTGAAGGTGCCATCCCCCTCGTTGTGGAAGAGCATGTTCTTGCCCCACCGGGCCATCACGTAGAAATCGTCCAGGCCGTCCCGGTCGATGTCCACCACCTCGCCGCCGGGGTGGCGGTCGAAGGCTTCGGGGCGGAAGTACTTGTGCGGCTTCTCGAAGTGTTCCTTGTCCTTCAGGTATTCGATGACCTTCAACTCGTGCAGGGAAGTACGCGCCCGCTCGGCGTCGTTCCCATAGACGAGGGCCTGATCCAATGTGTCTTGGAAGAGGTAGTCGTCGGCTTCGGTGGTACGGAAGGAATTGAGCTTCCAGGAAACGATCCGCCAGTGGGCCTCCGCGGCGGGTTTCGGCTCCGCGCCGGCTTCCTCGGGATCCCGAGCCCAGATCACGTCGACCAGGCCGCGCACATGGGCGAGACGGCCGTTCTTGAGCTTGGCCACCCCGGTGATCAACATGCCGTCGTACCAACGAGTCAGATCCTCGTCCAGCCAGCGGGGTTCGGGCAAATAGGGCTTGACCTTGGCCTTCTTGAACCAATCCACTTCCTTCAGGAAGGGGCCGAGCAGGGAAAGGTCCTCACGGGGCACCTTCTTGGTCTCGGCTTCGATCGGCCAGTCGCGAAAGCTCACTCGATGGGTCTCGAAGGTCCAGGTCGGAGCCGCGGGGGAACCGCTCAAATCATTGCACTCCACCTGCTCCGCCAACAGCGACATGGCTTGACCACCCGGAAAATGGAGGTCCATCAAACTGTCGCCCAGGGGATTCAAGTAACCATCCTTCTTCCAGGCAAGCAACATGCCCTCGGATTCGAGCATCTTGTGACTTTGCCGGTCGATGGCCGCTTGTTCCGGATTCGTCGGCTCGGATGCCTTGGAACAGGAGGACACCAGCAAGGGCAAGCAGGACAACGCGACGAGAGCGCAGCGGAAGCGGAGAGGGAAGGGGTGACGGGACGAGGATTCGAGCATTGCCAAGGAAACCCGGAGGACGGGACACAAGGGGAGGGGAAGGGGAGGAGGAACCCCAATCATGATACTTCCCTCTTCGGATGGACGAGATCCGCCGGTTAAGATCATGGCTTGCCCTCCGCATCCCCGCCTCCGATGGATCCCCGCCCCGCTCGACGACGGCGCAGGGTCGCCCTCTGCGTCCTGCTCGGAGCCGCTCTAGTGAATCCCTGGGTCCTGGCTCGTCTCCCTCTCGGAAAGGAGCTGTTGGACCTCCCCCCCTGGTATGCCCTGGCCTTCGCTTGGCCAGCCTTCTGGGGGATCCTCGGCCTCTTCCTGCTGATTCCACGGCGCCTCCCGCTGGCCCGGAGCAGGGGCGTTCGCGCTCTGGCCCCGTTGCTGGCCCTGGGCGTTTCCGCCTGGGCCGGGAACCACGCCTACCGGGGCCACTGCCCCTACGCCGTCGATCGCCTGGAAGCGTGGCGCGGGGGATCCTCGATGTGGGCCGCCCCCGACAGCCTGATCGACTGGGTCGGCGCTTATGCCGCTCGCCTGGAGAAGGATCCTTCCCGGGCGATCGCCGCGACCCGGACCCACGCGATCCTCGGCGATTACCTGCTCCGCATCGGGCGGATCGAGGAAGCCCTGGCTCACTTCCACCGCGCCTACGATCTCGGGCGCAGGGAAGGGGTACCCGAAAAGGCCCTCGACCGGATCCGTCGTTCCCTCGCGGTCGGGTACTTGCGCGAGGGCGAAATCAATCAGTGCGTGCGGCGGAATACCGAGAACAACTGCATCTTCCCCCTCCACGACGACGGTCTCTGGCGGAACTCCACGGCCTCGGGCGAGGCGCGGCGCTGGCTGGAGGAGATCCTGGAACACGATCCGAATCAATACGGGGTCCGTTGGCTCCTGAACTTCACGTACATGGCGGACGGCTTGTTTCCGGACGGCGTACCCGAAGCCTACCGACTCCCCCCGTCCGCCACCGCCCCGGATCCCACCGCTCCCCACTTCCGCAACATCGCCATGCACCTGGGGGTGGACGACTTCACCCTCTCCGGCGGCGCGGTGATGGACGATTTCGATGGGGACGGTCTGCTCGATCTGATCGCCTCTTCCTACGAGCGCACCGTCTCCCTCTCCTATCACCACAATCTCGGAAATGGTCAGTTCGAGGACTGGACCGAGCGCTGCGGCCTGGAGGATCAAAGAGGGGGACTGAACATCGTTCAGGCCGATTACGACAACGACGGGGATCTGGATCTGCTGGTCCTGCGCGGCGCCTGGATGGGTGTGAACGGTCGGGACCGCAACTCGCTGCTTCGCCAGGAAGCGGACCACAGTTTCACCGACGTGACCGAGGAAGCCGGACTCGGCGCCCCCGACTGGCCCTGCCTCGCCGCCGCCTGGGCGGACTACGACAACGATGGCGATCTGGACCTCTACATCGGGAACGAACGCCTCAGCGGTCATCACTACGCCCCCAGCCAGTTGTTCCAGAACGACGGCCACGGACATTTCACCGATGTCGCGAAACAGGCGGGAGTGACCAACGATCGCCACACGCGCGGGGTCTCCTGGGGCGATTACGACCGGGACGGGGACCTGGATCTCTACCTCTCCAACATGTACGAGCCGAACCGCCTCTACCGCAACAACGGTGACGGTAGCTTCACCGACGTCGGTCCCGAACTCGGGGTGATCCACAACGGAGGCCGCGATCGCAGCTTCGGGGCCTGGTTCTTCGACGTGGACAACGACGGCTGGCTGGACATCTTCTCGGCCTCCTATCCGCTGATCGACAGCGTGGACGCCCCGGCCGCGGCCTATTTCGGCGATTCCGGCGATCAAGAGCGGTGCCGATTGTGGCGCAACGACGGGCAGGGCGGTTTCGAGGACGTGAGCGCGGACTACGGCTTGGATCGAATGATCATTTCGATGGCCTCCAACTACGGCGACGTGGACAACGACGGCTGGATGGACTTCTATCTGTCCACCGGGGGGCCGCCCTTCGAAGCCCTGGTTCCGAACAT
>CAYVRL010000249.1:0-4224 GCA_964454065.1 uncultured Planctomycetales bacterium
CTCCAGTTCGGGTTCCAGCAAGGCGACCGCGTCCTCTCCCTTGCCGAGGCGTTGCAGGGCCCGGGCCAGCACCCCGTCCAGGGGGGGAAAGTCCATCTTGCCCTTCTTGGCGGCGCGGGCGTGGGCGGCGCAGTCCCGCCACTCCCCCAAGGCCTCGTGGCGCAGCGCGATCGCGTATTCCGCCTGGGGGGCCTTGAGGTCCACTTCACGGCACCACTCGGCGGGGTCGTAATCGGTGTTGCAGTCGAAGATCTGGGGCCAGCGTTTCCGCGCCGCTTCCGGGATGCCCTCGGGCGCTCGTCTGGGCACCGAGGCCTCGGCGCGGTCGAGCAGCTCCCGGAACCAGCGCGGCATTTCGGACACGGGATCGTATTCCGATTCGCGGAATCGCTGGCGCAGGACTTCGATCAGATCCAGACGACGCTTGCCCCAGGCGTCCTGGTCGAGGTGGGCTTCCAGGGAAATGGTCTCGAGTCCCGCCGCCTGGAAGCCGATGTATCCGCCCAGAAGGTCCGGGTAGGCGGTCTTCCAACTCCCGAGCTTGTGGCTTCCCCGTTTCAGGGTGATCGTGCCGCGCTTGACCTCCACGGAATAGTGCCAGGTACCGGCCGGTTCGTCGAGTTTCTCGGTGCTGCGGACCAGCGTCTCGCGAGGTTTCCCGAAGCGTTCCACGCGTCGGGGCATGGTCAGGACGGGTTTGACCTTCTGGCGTCGGAATCCGGGAGTGATCCGCAGTCCGGAGTGTTCCCTGGCGTCGTAACCGACCACCAGGCTGATCGGGTCGGTGCTGATCCACTCCCCCTCGAGGGCGATCTTGTAGCTCTTGCCCTCCAGTGGGACCGAGAAGTACCAGTCGTCCTTGACCTGGAAGAAATCGTTGCGGCGGGCTTCGTCGTCGAGGGCCTTCCAGTTCCAGCGAATCTTCAGGGCCCGCTGTCGGGCCCGCCAGCCCTTGACCTCGCCCCGGAACAGATCCGCGGCCTGGGGATCGGGTAGTCGGGCCTCGAAGGCCCAGTCCAGGAGGCGACGAGTGATCTCCGGGTAACGGGCCAGGACCTGGGTCCGGAGACTCTCCTCGTTCACTGCGGCGAGGAGGGTGTCGTGGGCGGCGGGATAGTCCCCGGAGGCGGCTTGTTGGTCGGCCTGGGCGAGGACGCGGTCGAGATCCTGGGCGGGGGCCGCGGGCGCTGCCAGAAGGAGGAGGGGGAGGATCGCGAGCGGGGGCAGGCGCATCGCCCACCAAGTTACAACCGCCGGCGGCCCTGCCGCGGCTCGTTTTCGGGGCTGGAAGTCCTTTCCGCCTCGGCGTTAGAATGAGCCATGGACCTGCCGCTGGCGTTGACCTTCGACGATGTCCTCCTGGTCCCGCAGGAGTCCGATGTCCTCCCGACCGATGTCCGGGTCCCCACTCGGTTCTCGCGCAACGTTCGCTTGACCATCCCGGTGGCCTCGGCCGCCATGGACACGGTGACCGAGGCGCGGATGGCCTTCGCCATCGCCCAGCAGGGCGGGATCGGCATCATCCACCGCAATTTGGGGATCGAGGACCAGGTCCGGGAGGTGGATATCGTGAAACGTTCCGCCCATGGGATCATTCACGATCCGATCACCCTGGAGCCCGACGCTTCGGTGGATACCGCCCGGAACATCATGGCCCAGCACAATATCTCCGGGGTGCCGATCCTCGAGGGCGAGCGGGTGGTCGGGATCCTGACCCGCCGCGATCTGAAGTTCCAGGGCGGCGACGAGCAGCGGGTGGCCGAAGTCATGACCCGCGAACCCTTGGTCACCGCTCCCCCCGGCACCACTCTCGAGGCCGCGCGCCACCGTCTCCACGAGGCCAAGGTCGAGAAGCTCCTGCTGGTCGATGACGCGGGCCACCTGGCCGGCCTGATCACGATGCGAGACATTCGCTTGACCGAGGAGTTCCCCGACGCGGCCAAGGACGAGAACGGTTGCATGGTGGTCGGGGCGGCGGTCGGGGTCCACGACTACGAGCGCGCCGAAGCCCTGGTCGAGGCGGGAGTGGACGTCCTGGTGGTGGATACCGCCCATGGCCACAGCTCCAACGTGATGGAGACCGTTCGCGAGATGAAGCGGCGCGATCTGGTGGACGTGGTGGCCGGGAACATCGCCACCCAGGAGGCGGCCGAGGCCCTGCTCGCCGCGGGAGCCGATGGGATCAAGGTCGGAATCGGTCCCGGCAGCATCTGCACCACCCGAGTGGTCGCCGGCGTCGGGGTACCCCAGTTCACCGCCGTCTACCAGGTCTGCCAGGTCTGCGCCGCGGACGATGTCCCGGTGATCGCCGATGGGGGCATCCGCCACAGCGGGGACGCGGTCAAGGCCCTGGGCGCCGGTGCCTCCTGCGTGATGCTCGGCAGCCTCTTCGCCGGGGTGGACGAAAGCCCTGGGGAGACCTTCCTCTACGAAGGCCGACCCTACAAATCGGTGCGCGGCATGGGCTCCCTGGCGGCGATGGTCGAGGGCGGCAAGGCCCGCTACGGACAGGCCTCGGTGGAGGAGAGCAGCAAGCTGGTGCCGGAGGGCATCGAGGGCATGGTCCCCAGTCGCGGTCCGCTGGCCCCCTTCATCTATCAGTTCGTCGGCGGGATCCGCGCCGGGCTCGGCTACATCGGCGCCGAGGACCTCGAGATCTTCCGTGCCAAGGCGCGTTTCGTGCGCGTCACTGGTGCCGGGGTGCGGGAGAACCACCCTCACGACGTGCGCATCACCAAGGAAGCTCCGAACTACGCGGTCGGAAACTGAAACCCCGTCCTCTCCCCCGTCCCGCGATGCACGAACGCATTCTGATCGTCGATTTCGGCTCCCAGTACACCCAGCTCATCGCCCGGCGGGTGCGGGAAGAGCGAGTCTACTCCGAGGTCGTGATCCCCTCCGCTGCCTTGGCCCGGGCGCGGGAAGGGGATCTGCACGGGATCATCCTCTCCGGCGGCCCGGCCAGCGCCTACGCCGAGGGGGCTCCGAGCCTCCCGGCGGAGCTCTTGGAGTTGCGCGTGCCGATCCTCGGGATCTGCTACGGCATGCAATGGCTCTGCGAGCAGTTGGGCGGCGAGGTCGCGCCCGGTGAGAGCCGCGAGTTCGGGTTCACGGAAGTCGAGGTCCTCGAGCCATCCTCCCTGTTCGCGGAAGTGCCGGAGGAAACCGTGGTCTGGATGAGTCACGGCGATCGAGTCGAGCGCCTGCCCGCGGGTTTTCGTCGTCTCGCCCGCAGCGCCAGCTGCCCCGAGGCCGCGGTCGGAGATCCGGAGCGCGGTCTCTACGGTTTGCAGTTCCACCCCGAAGTCGCGCACACCGTCGCGGGTCGGGCCATGCTCCGCAACTTCCTGCGCGGGGTCTGCGCTTGCCACGGCGACTGGAGACCCGGCGATCTCGCCGCCGAACTGGTGGCGGGGGTGCGGGAGCGGCTCGGCGAGGACGGGGAACTCGTCCTCGGCCTTTCCGGGGGGGTGGATTCCTCGGTGGTCGGGGCCTTGTGCGAACGCGCGGTGGGGCGCCGCACCCACGCGATCTTCGTCGATACCGGACTCCTCCGGGCCGGGGAACGCGAATTGGTGGAGGACACCTTCCGCGAGCACTTCGCGCTGGACCTGAGCGTGGTGGATGCGGCGGATCGCTTCCTCGACGCGCTCGCCGGGGTGGAGGATCCGGAACGCAAGCGCAAGATCATCGGGCGGGTCTTCGTCGAGGTCTTCCGCGAGGAAGCGCGCCGTTTCCGGGGGGCGCGTTTCCTGGCTCAGGGCACGCTCTATCCGGACGTGATCGAATCCGTGGCGGCCCACGGCGGGCCGACCGCGGTGATCAAATCCCATCACAACGTGGGCGGACTGCCGGAGGATCTCGATCTGGAGCTGGTCGAGCCGCTGCGGCTCCTGTTCAAGGACGAGGTCCGGGAGTTGGGTCGTCATCTGGGCTTGCCCGAGGAGATGGTGGCGCGCCAACCCTTTCCCGGCCCGGGGCTGGCGGTGCGCTGCGTGGGCGAGTGCAGCCCCGCGCGGGTGGCGCTGCTCCGTGCCGCCGACGCGATCGTGCGCGAGGAGTTCGAGCGCCGTGGCGAACACGAAGGAGTGTGGCAGTACTTCGCGGTGTTGACCGGCGCCCGTTCGGTGGGGGTGATGGGCGACCAGCGGACTTACGAGGAAGCTTGCGCGGTGCGCGCGGTGCAGTCCCAGGACGGCATGACCGCGGACTGGGTCTACCCGA
>CAYVRL010000250.1:0-4224 GCA_964454065.1 uncultured Planctomycetales bacterium
CGGCGCCCCTCCGCCGCTGCCGTGGCCGAAAAGATCCGCCGAAGGATGCCCGAGGACGTCGCTGCTTCCGGCGAGGATCCAATGCGGGGTCGGTGTGGCCTGGTATTCGAGGAAGACTCCCTCCGCCGCGCAGAGATTGGGGTTGGGATTCTGGGGACTGTTCCAGACCACGTAGAGATCCCCGGAATCGTTCATCGCCACGTTCAGGTGGTCCGCGCTGACCGAGGTGGGGGCGAGCGGGAGGACGACGGTCTCTCCCAAACCCACCTGGCTGGATGGGACGGCGGCGAGGAGGAGGGTGAGGGTGGTGGCGGCAATGGAGAAAAGCACCCAATGAGAATAACAGGGAATCCCGGCTTGTTGCGACCGGGTCCCATGAACCACTCGGAGGCCACCGGGGACCGCGCTCAGAGCGGAGCGGCGGCGGTTCCAGCGGCCGCGGCGCGGAGGCTGCGGCGGGCCAGGACCGGAACCATCGTCTGCCGGTACTCGGGATCACCGGGGATGTTGGGAAGCGGATGGCATTGGCGCGCGGCGGCCTGGGCGGCGAACTCCACCCCTTCGTCGAAGGAGGGACCACCCACCGGTCGGCCCACCAGCGCTTCGGTGATCCCGCGCAGCTCCATCGGCCGCGCCTGGAGGGCGACCACGCACAGGGCGGCGTGGGTTACGCAGCCCTCCGGATCCAGATCCAGTCGCGCGGCCATCCCCAGGAGCGGGAAGTCGATCGATCCCCGGTCGCGCAGCTTGCCGTAGGCTCCGCGGTGTCCCTCCGGGGGAGAGGGCACCTGGATCTCGACCAGCAGTTCCTCGGGAGCGCAACGCTTGTTCCAGATCCCGTCGGGACGCCAGAAGTCCTGGATCGGAAGTTCTCGGGTGCCCTTCGGACCCTGGAAACACAGGGTCGCGTCCAGGCTCATCAGGGCAGGGGCGGTGTCGTTGCTGGCCGCGGCCACGCACTTCCGACCGCCCTCGATCACATGGCACTTGCTGCCGTCCTTCTTCAGGCAGTAGCCCAAGGCGGCGCGCCAGAAATGGGACTGGTTGATCCACTGGCAACGGGTGTCGAGCATCACATTGCCGCCCAGGGTTCCCATGTTGCGAAGCTGGGGACTGGAGACCAGGGCCGCGGCCTGCGCCAGCGCCGGAAGACGGTCCCGGATCAACGGAGCAGCCGCGACTTCGCTCAGCGTGGTCATCGGGCCGATTCGCAGGCCACCGTCGGGATCCTCGCGGATGCCGCGCAGCTCCGCGACCGCGCTCAACGCGATCAACACTTCCGGTTCCGCAAGCCGGTGTTTGAGATTGGGAAGCAGATCGGTGCCTCCGGCCAAGAGGCGGGCGGAGGGGCCGTGTTCGGCGAGCAGGCGCAGGACCTCGGCCACCGTGTGCGGTTTCTCCAGGCGGAAGGAAGGCAGCCTCAGCACGCTTGCTCCTCCCGTGCCGCGAGGGCGCGCAGGACCTTGCCCGGGGTGAGGGGCAGTTCGCGGAGACGGATCCCGACCGCGTCGTGGATGGCGTTGGCGAGCGCCGGGAGCGAGGGATGGAGCGGCCCTTCCCCGGCTTCCTTGGCCCCGTAGGGACCTTCCGGATCGATGCTCTCCACGATCAGGGATTCCAGCTCCGGGGTGTCCACCGTACAGGGGAGACGGTAGTCGAGGAGAGAAGGGCCGCGGTGGAGGCCGAAACGATTCACGTCGTGATCCTCCAGCAGGGCCTCGGCGATCCCCATGTAGGCGGAACCTTCCATTTGTCCCGCGACCAGGATCGGATTCAAGGCGCGCCCGCAGTCGTGCGCGATCCAGACCTTCTCGCAGCGGATTCGCCCGGTCTCGGGATCCACCTCGACCTCGACCACGTGAGCGGTGAAGGAATAGGCGGGCGAGGCGCCGATGGTGCCGCCACGGTAATCCCCTCCCAACTTCGGGGTGTTGTAGGAACCGGTGGCGCCCAAGGTCTCGAAATGCGCCTCGGCGAGCTGGAAGGCCTCGCGGCTGTCCATGCCGCGAGCGGGATCCTCGAGGTCGATCACCGCGCCGGCCACGCAACGGACCCGCTCCTCGGGGATTTCCCAGGCCGCGGCGACCGCGTTCACGATCTTGCGTCGCAGTTTGCGCGCCGCGTCGATCGCGGCGTTTCCGACCATGAAGGTGACGCGACTGGAATAGGCCCCCAGATCCACCGGGCAGAGGTCGGTGTCGGCGGCCACCACTTGCACCCGTTCCACCGGAATGCCCAGTTCCTCGGCCACCAGGTAGGCGACGATGGAATTCGAACCCTGACCGATGTCATTGGCGCCGGTGAAGATCGTGACCAGGCCGGAGCGATCCACCCGGAGCTGGATCCCGGCCTGCGGCATGTCGTTGGGATACACCGGGTAGTTGGTGCCGGAGATGTACATGGAACCGGCCACCCCCAGACCGCGTCCGAAGGGGAGGCGGCCGTGCCGCTCCTTCCAGCCGCTGGCGCGTTCCACCGCGTCCAGACACTCCAGGAAACCGTTGGAGGTGATCCGCTGCCCGTTCACGGTGAGGGTGTCGGAGCCTTGGAAATTGCGGCGCCGGATTTCGATCGGATCGATGCCCAGGGCTTCGGCGACTTCGTCCAGTTGGCACTCGAAGGCGAAGCGGGGTTGGACCGACCCGTGGCCGCGTTTGGGGCCGCATGGAGGCTTGTTGGTGAACACGCGGGTGGCGTCGAAGCGATAGTTGGGGAAGTGGCAAGGCCCGGTGAGCAGTTGCCCCGCGTAGTAGGTGGTGACCAGACCGAAGGAGGAATAGGCGCCCCCGTCGATCAGGATGCGCGCGTCCACTCCGCTGAGGCGGCCGTCCCGGGTGGCGGAGGTCCGATAGTGCATGCGCATCGGATGACGGCCGCGGTGGGCGTAGAAGACCTCCTCCCGGGTCCACAGCATCTTGACCGGACGGCCGGTGAGCATGGCCAGCTTGGCGACGATGAACTCCAGGCTGAAGGGATCGGACTTGCCGCCGAAGGCGCCGCCCAGACAGGGCTGGATCACCCGAATGCGGGTCGGATCCAGATCGAGCACCGCGGAGAGCGCGCGGTGGACGTAGTGGGTGATCTGGGTGGAGGACCAGAGGGTGAGCCGGCCGTCGGCGCCCCACCGGGCCAGCGCGCAGTGCGGCTCCAGGGCCGCGTGGGTGGTGCCGTGGAAGGAATAGTCGCCCTCGATCACCAGGTCCGCTTCCGCAGCGGCCACGTCCACGTCACCGAAGGCCAGTTCCACGTGTTTGGAGAGATTGCCGCGTCCCTTGCCGTCGTCGTGGATCGGGCACTCGGGGTGAGCGAGGGCTTCCTCGGGATCGAAGAAGGCGGGCAGCGGCTCGTAATCCACCTCGATTCGTTCCAGGGCCGCGAGGGCGGTGTCCTCGTCCACCGCCGCGACCGCCGCGACCTCGTCGCCGACGAAACGCACCTTGTCCACCGCGAGCGCGTTCTCGTCCGGAGTCCAGGGGATCACCCCGTAACGCGCGGGGAGATCCTTTCCGGTGATCACGGCATGGACGCCGGGCATCGCCTGGGCCCGCTCGGTGCGGATCGCGAGGATCCGGGCGTGCGCGTGGGGGCTGCGCAAGGTCTTGGCGTGGAGCATGCCCGGCAGGGAGAGATCGTCGGTGTAGCGGGCTTCGCCAGTGGCCTTGGCGGCGCCGTCCACCTTGCGCAAGGGCTTGCCGATGATCTGGAATTCTCCCCAGGGGGCTTCCGGGCCGTGCGGATCGCGGGCCGCCATCAGTCGCTGGAGGCCTCCTCGTCCTCCATCGCCTCGGCTGCGGCTTCCACCGCCTGGTAGATCTGTTCGTAGCCGGTGCAGCGGCACAGGTTGCCGCTCAGAGCGGCGCGGATCCGAGCGCGGTCGGGGTGAGGTTCGTGGTCGAGCAGAGCCCGCGCGGCGAGAATCATTCCCGGTTGGCAGAAGCCGCACTGCAAGGCCCCGGAACGGTCGAAGGCCTCCTGGACCGGATCCAGGCCTTGGCCGCCGCGCGCTCGGTGGGCCGGGGCCAGGCCCTCGATGGTGGTGATCGCGTGCCCTTCGGCCAGCGCCGCGGGAATCAGGCAGGAAAGAACCGGCTCCCCGTCCAGGAGCACCGTGCAGACCCCGCAGTCGCCCTTGTCGCAGCCCTGCTTGGTGCCGGTGAGGCCCAAGCGGTAGCGCAGGACCTCGAGCAAGGTCCAGTGGTCCGGGGCGGCGAGATCGTGCTCGTC
>CAYVRL010000251.1:0-4214 GCA_964454065.1 uncultured Planctomycetales bacterium
AAACCATGAACGATTTGTGACCGCTATCCACCCTGCGGTTGCTCCGCCGCGGCTCCTTCCTCGGAGGGAGGAAGACTCCCGTCCCAATCCAAACCCTGGACGGTATTGAGTTTGATGACCGCCTTGGCGTAGGCCATCCGCGCGCTCTTCTCGGCGGTCAGGGCTTGTTCCAGGTCCCGCTGGAATTGGAGGACCCGGAAGTTCGTGGAGGTCCCTTCCCGCAAACGACGCTGTTCGGCCTCGAGTTGCCGCTTGGCCACCTTGCTGGCCTGGGACGTGGCGGTGACTCGGTCCGCGAGGTAATCGACACTCCGCACCGCGTCCCGCACCGCGACCGCGACCTGGTTGCGTTGATCTCGAAGCTGCCGTTCGGCCAGTCGCCAGGCGAGTTCCGTACGCTGGACCTCCCCCCTGCCCGCTCGGTTGCCGAAGGGTAGTTCGAAACTCAAACCCAAGGAGTACCCGTGGTGGTAGAAACCCCGCGTCCGAGTCAGAGCGTCGCCGACCTGGGCCGCCAGGCCGGCGCTGTTCCCCGTGGCGACCAAGTCCAACTTGGGAAGTAAATTGCGCTGCGCCACTTCCCAGTCGAGGCGTTTCTGGGCCACGTCCGAGCGGAGCTGGCGCAAATCGGCTCTCTCTCGGTCGGCGACCGCGAAGGCGTCCTGCCAGCGCAGATCGGTGTGCTGGGGCGACGGGAGTTCGCTGATCGGGGAGAGCTTCCAATCCCATTGCGAAGGATCCTCCAGGGGGAAGAGCAAGGTCCGGAGCCGGTCCTCGGCCTGACGCACGGTATTGCGGGCGGTCAGGAGCGCGTCGGTCCGGTTGGCGATGTCCGCCTCCGTCTGCACGACCTCCACTTCAGCCGCGGAGCCGACCTCGTACTTGGCCTGGGTCACGTCCCGGAGTTCCTCCGCCAGGCGCAAGGAAAGTTCCTTGACCTTCACGTCCTCGATCGCAAAGGCCAGATCCCAGTAAGCGTCCACCGCCGCCTGGACCGCGTCCACGGCCGCTTGCCGGACCCCGGAACGAGCTCGATCGGCGGCGATCTCGGCACTCCGGATCCCATAGGTCGCAGTCTTGGACCACCCTCCCTTCAACAGTGGTTGGGTGAAGTTGAAATCCAGGTTGACCGTGGACCGCGGGTTCAGACCGAAGAAGAAGGAGGGTTGGTTGTCCTGGTTGTACTGTTCGGAAAGACTCAACGAGACCGAGGCCCCGGAGAGGAGCGCACTGCGCAGACCCTGGGTGGCACGCCAACCTCGGGCATGGGTCGCCGTCACCCCAGCGGAAAGGAAACCGCCGGCGGTCGGGGATTCCGCGTAACTGTAGGTCAAGTCGCTGAAGAGGACCGGGTCGAAGGCGCCCTCGGCCTCCGTGATGCTCCCGCTCGCGGAGGCGGCCGCGAGGACCGATTGGATCAGCGTCGGCGCGTTCCGACCGACCATCCGGACCACGTCCTCGACCCGCAGCGGCAGGACCTGAGGATCCGACCCAGCGTCGTCGGAGCTCTGGAGATCGGCCGGAGGGGGCGACGGGGACCGCGCGGGCCGGGAAGGATCCTGGAGGGCGAGCGCAAGCAGACCGGGGGGAAGCAGGAAGGCCAGCATGATTTGGCCGCCCAGGATACTTCGGCGTTCGGGGAACCTATTCTCCCATGGAGGAGCGGGGAGGCGCTTTCGGAGGGGCCGCACGCAGTCCCTGCGCCAGGGCCTCCAGTCGCCGTTTCCGATTCGCGTCCTTCTCCTGGGATCGGGCGCGAATCACTTGCTCGGGGTCGAGCAGAGCTCGGAGCTCGATGGGCCGGGACCGAAGGAGACGCTCCAATTCGCGCAAGGCCCGAGAGCGATTCCAAACGGATTCGGCGAGGAGGGCCTGAGCATAGAAATCCACGAAGGCGCGGCCCCGAAGGCGGACCGGCAGAGCGCGCAGCTCCAGGACTTCGCGCAGCCAGGACAGCTTGTCGGCGCGCAGCGGGTCGCGCCCCCCCACCCGACCCAGGATCTGGAGGTGGATGCCGCCAGGTTCCGGGGGGGCGAGGAAGAGGATTTCCTCGTCACCGGCGACGACCAAGGCGGCGATCCCGTCGAGGTATTGGAAGCGGGGCGGCAGATCCCGCGGTCCGAAGAGCTTCTCGATCAGCTTGGAGCTGACCCGGATGCCCAGTCGGCCGATGGTCTGCACCCGCTCCACTCGAGCGACCACGACCCAGCGCGCCCGCTGGAGGACCGGCTCGAGATCGCTCCAGGCCGAGGAAGGCTTCGGCGGGCGAGACACGACCTGCGCTACGCTCCGGGGGCAGAGGCCCCAGCCGAGGAGCAGGGGAAGCAACAGGAGGAAGATCAGCCTTCGGACCATGGGAGCTCGGGACAAGCGAGTTCCCTCCAGAGTAGCTTCCAACCCGGGAACGGATCCGGCGGGGGGGGAGGAAGCGTCGACGTTTCCTCGCCGTGGAGGACGTAGGCCCAACCACGGAGCCAGAAATCCGCAACCGGATCGTCCTTGGCCTCCAAATGGGCCACCCGCTCGACCAGCTCGGTCGGGATCGGTTCGGTACTCCCCCGTGCGAGGCGGCGCTCCAGCTCGGCCCAGAGGTCCCAAGGCCCGGCCCGCCCCCAGAATGCCTCGGCGGGGGCGACGGGAGAGGGCGGACGGCGACCGAGGCGCAGCTCCAGACCCCGCCGCAGCGGCTCCGGAAGGGCCTCGGGGAGCGACGTGGTGGCAAGGGGACGAGGGAAGGAGTGCCGCCAGACGTAGGAAGCCCGCTGCAGCCGATTCTCCCGCTCGACGCTCAGCACCCAGGCGTCACTCAAGAGTTCCTGGAGAGGCGGCTCGTCCGGGGCAATGGCCCCGGGGACGGCGCGCGCGGAGCCCTCGTCACTGGGAAGAAGGTCCGGGCGAGGTTGGAAACGCAGGATCGGCGCTTGGGTGGCGGGGCGCAGGATCAGGCTCACCACGGCGAGGACCGGCACGGTGGCGGTCAACCCGACCAGGAGGACGGTAGCCACACGGATCAAGAGGTTCTGGCGCAGAGCCCTCCGGAAACTCCAGATCGGCACCCTCGCGGAGCGGAGATCCTCCAGGAAGCCGGGAGAGAGTTCGGGAAGGGGGAAGGCGTCGCGAAGCTCTTCTCCCAGGGCATCCAGCTCGCGACACTCGGCGGGATCGGGAAGGGAGCCGGGGAGTTTCATCCGCGCTCCTCCGTGGGGAGTTCCCGCCATTCGTCCTCCAAGGCCGCGAGGGTGGCGCGCAGGCGCCGCAGCGCGTAGTAGACCCGCGACTTCACGGTACCGGTCGGGATGGAGAGGATCATCGCGACCTCCTTGTAGGGCAACTGCTGCAGGACCGCGAGCTCCAGGAGTTCCCGCTCCGCGGGCTCGCGTGCGGCCAGCGCCGCCCGCAGAGCGGCTGCCCGGTCCCCGCGCTCGGCACACTGGCGGGGTCCGAGGCCGGGATCGTGAACCGCGGCCTGGATCTCGTCGGCCCCGGTCTGGGGATGGCGACGACGGCGATGGTCGATCCACAGGTTGCGGGCGATCCGCAGCAGCCATGCATCCAGGCGACCACCGGGTCGGTAGTGCTGGGCTCCACGGTACACGCGCAGGAAGACATCCTGGGTCAGATCCTCGGCCGTCGCCACTTGCGCTCCCTGGCGCAGGAAGTAGGCCTTCAAACGCGGCCCCATCGTCGCCACCAGTTCGGCGAGGGCCTGGTCGTCGCCTTCCTGGAAACGGGCGAGGAGATCGCGCTCGGGGCCGGTCATCGGCTCGCACCCCATAGAACGATTCCACGGGACCGTCGGTTCACGCTTTTCCCGACCCCCGCGAGCGATCCGGATCCCGAGGTGGAGCGGAGAGGGAAGGATACGCCGTCCGCAAACCAGCGAGGAGTGCGGCGGCCCGCGTTCCCCAGGCCCGAATCCGGATCCGCCTGCCCCCACGGGGATCCTCGGCCATTTCCAGGCCGAGGCGCTCAGCAGGAAGCCAATCCCCCAGCTGCGCGGCCCACTCCACCACGACCACCGCGGTGGCGAAACGCTCCACCAGGCCCTCGGCCAGCAAGCCGTCCATGCGGGCGGAGAAATAGGCGTCGAGGTGCAGGAGCGGCACCTCGCCGGAGTACTCGTGGCACAGGAGGTAGGTCGGAGAACTGACCGGGTCGGGGATTCCCAGTGCCCCCGCCAGTCCCCGAACCAGGGTGGTCTTCCCCGCCCCCAA
>CAYVRL010000252.1:0-4187 GCA_964454065.1 uncultured Planctomycetales bacterium
GCCGGTGTCGACTGGATCGAGACCGCGGTCTTCACCACTTTCTGAGCTCGCTGCTGCCTGGGCCCTTCCCGCCCGGTGCGAGGCCGGACCTCGGTACAATCGCGGCTTCGCGGCCCCGTCGGCCGCTTCCTCCAGAATCATGAGCAAGCCCTGGCCGCCCCGCGAAATCCGTCTCGATCCCGACAAGCGTGTCCTGTTCCTGACCAAGGATCTGGAGCTGATCCGCAAGCAGCTCTACGAGGGGCTGGACTTGCGCATGGAGGATCTCACGGTCGCGGATCTGCTCGACGACATCAACACCGACGTGATGACTCCGGCCTGGGTGTGCTTCCGCCACCGCCCCGAGGACATCGCGCTGGATGCCTACGCGGGGCTGCTCGACGACGAGGGCAAGCGGGTCTTCGGGCCGCGGGCGCTCCTCGACGGCCGTTTCGAAGCCATCGTCAGCGGTTTCCGCAAGGGGACGGGTTCCTCCCGCGAAACCGCGGCCCAGTGCGAGCGTTGGGCGGGGGTCCGCTACGTCTTCGCGGCTTCCTTCGCGCCCATCCACGAGCGCAACAACATCAACCTCGGGCAGTTGATGGGGGACCACGAACTCCTGCTGCGCCTCCAAGCCGGGGAGGCGGTGCCGCTCGCCGAGTTCACGGCCCGTTTCGATCCGGTCACGCGCTTGATCCTGGAATGCGGCGGTCTCTTTCCCTTCTCGCGCAAGGTCGCGGCGGGCGAGATCGAACTGCCCCCCAACGCGACCACGGCCCGGCCCATGACCATGGCCGAGAAGATGGTCGCGGCCAAGATGCTCAACCCCGGTTCCGCGGGCGCCTACGTGCAGCCCGGCGACGCGGTCCTGGCCCGCGTGGACGGCGGCTACAGCCACGAGTTCACCACCGCGCAGGTCCACACCTTCCTCGCCGAGGAGTTCGGACCCGGATACACCGTGCAGAATCCCGACAAGTTGGCGGTCTTCGAGGATCACCTGCTCTACGCCGACGGAGTGGCCCGTTTCGCTCCCTTCGTGGGGCAGATCCAAACCCTGCGTGACCTCCAGAAGGAATTCCAAGCTCATACCGGGGTGCGTGACTACAGCGCCACGGAGGGGGTGAGCCCCGGAATCTGTCACCAGATCGCGCGTGAGGAATTCATCGATCCCGGCGATTTCATTCAGGCCACCGACAGCCACACCTGCATGGGCGGCGGCTCCAACGCGCTGGCCTTCGGGGTGGGGGCGACCGAGTACGCGGCCCTCGCCCACAGTGGCTTCACCTTCGTCAAGGTTCCGGAATCGATCCGCTTCGAGTTGTACGGCGCCCTCCCCTCCGTCTGCACCGCCAAGGATCTGATGCTCCACATCCTGGATGTCTATGCCAAGCGCGAGGACACCCTCGACCGCTCCATCGAGTTCGGGGGGCCGGGGCTCGCCGCCCTCTCGGTGGACGAGCGCGCCACTCTCTGCAACATGGCCACCGAGTGCACCGCCAAGACCGGGATTTGCGAGGGGGACCAGGCCCTCGCCGCCTGGTTGGCGGAGCGACGTCCGGGCATGAGCGCGGAGCGTTTCCAGGAGAGCTTCGTCTTCCCCGATGAGGGCGCCGCATACGCGGGCGGAGTGCATCGCATCGATTTGAGCGCGATCCAGCCGATGGTCGCCACCCCTGGGGATCCGACCTACGGCGCCACGGTGGCCGAGCTGGGCGAGATCCCGGTCGACATCGCCTACGGGGGCTCTTGCACCGCCGGCAAGGTGGAGGACCTGCGCGCCTATGCCCGCGTCTGCGCGGAGGCGGCGCGCGCCGGGCGCCAGGTCGCCGAAGGGGTGCGCTTCTACCTCCAGTTCGGCTCCCGGGCGGTTCAGGAATACGCGCGCGCCCAGGGTTGGCTGCGCCTCTTCGAGGAGGTCGGAGTGACCCTGATCGACCCTGGCTGCGGCGCCTGCATCGGTTGCGGGCCTGGCGTCTCCGAACGGGCGGACCAGGTCACGGTCAGCGCCATCAATCGCAACTTCGCGGGCCGCAGCGGCCCCGGCCAGCTCTACCTCGCCAGCCCCTTGACGGTCGCCGCGAGCGCGTTCCTGGGCCGGATCGTCGCCTTCCGCGACGGCATGTTCGCCGAACTCGGCGCGGGCGCCGGTGCATCCTGAGCAGCCGCGCACTCGGTTTCGGTGATAGGCTGAGGGCATGACCGCCACCGTCTCTCTGCGCCCCGTCCTCAGCTTCGTCCTCCTCGCCGCGCCGCTGGCCGCGCAGTGGAGCAGCGATCCCGCCCTGAATCAGGCGGTGGTGGAGCGGCCGGGGGATCAGGTGCTTCCCAAGGCCGCCGCGACCTCGGACGGCGGCAGTTGGGTGGGCTTCTTCGACAACGCGTCGGGCAGCTACCGGGTCTACGTGCAGCGCTACGACTCCAAGGGCAACGCCCTGTTGGCGCCCGGCGGCCTGTTGGTCAGCCAGCAGCCGCAAAGCAGCTCCCTGGTGGACTGGGATCTGATCGCGGACTCCGCGGACGACGCGGTGCTGGTCTTCACCGACACCCGCAACGGCGGCGACCTCGACGTGTATGCCTACCGCATCGCCTCCGACGGCACCTTCCTGTGGGGAGGGAACGGCGTGACCCTCTCGGCCAACCCGGATTTCGAGAGCGATCCGCGGGTGGTCGAGGCCAGCAACGGGGATTTCGTCTTCGTCTGGAACTTCCTCGGCTCCCCGAGCACCCTTCGCATGCAACGCCTGGATCCGGCGGGCAATCCCTTGCTCACCCTCGGTGGGGCGGACATCGTCTCCGAGCCCGGCCATTCCCCGGGTTTCGCGGAGATGGTTCCGGCCGCGGCGGGGAGCGTGATCGTTTCCTGGGTGCGGGACATCAACTTCTTCACCAACGTGAAACATTTGCGCGCCGATCGTTTCGACGCCGCCGGCACCCCGATCTGGTCCGCCCCGGTGGAAGTCTTCGACGCCTACAACCTGCCGATCGCCTACTCGCCCGAGCTGCGTTCGGACGGCGCCGGCGGTGTCTTGCTGGTCTGGCACGCGAGCGATCCCGCTACCTTCCTCTTCGACTCCTTCGTGCAGCATCTCGATGGGGCGGGAAACGAACTCCTGCCCCACAACGGAGTGTCCCTGAGCACCACCCCGGGCATGAACCACCTCGACCCCGACGCTTCCTTCGTGAGCAGTACCGGGGACATCATCGCCTTCTGGAACGAGAAGGACGGTTCCCAGAACCTGAGTGGCCTGTACGCGCAGAAGATCGACGCCCAGGGCAACCGCGCCTGGGGAGCGGGCGGACTCATGATCCTGCCGGTGAATGGGGACACCAAGTTCCCGCCCCGCACTCTGCCCCTGGGCGACGGAGCGGAAGCATTCCTGACCTGGACTCCGGGCGGAACCTACGGGCAGGATCAGCTCCTTTCCGTGAGGGTGGACGGGGCGGGAAATCTGCTCTGGGGAGGACCCCGGGATCTGTGCACGCGACCGAGTTCCAAGTCGGTGCGCCTCGGGGTCGCCCAGGAGCCCGACGGGGAAGCGGTGGTCTATTGGGAGGATTCCCGCAACGGCACCCCGGATCTCTACGGTCAGGACATCCATCCCGACGGCGGCCTCGGTGCCCGCTTCCTGTCGGTGGACGTGGCGACGATCTCCCTGTCCGCGGGTGGAATCGCTCATTTCTCGCTGGACGCGGGAGCCGCCCATGGGGGTCAGAGCTACGTGTTGCTCGGCTCCGATACCGGCACTTCCCCCGGTCAGAGCGCGGCGGGAATCCTGCTCCCGTTGAACGATGGTCCCTATTTCCAGTTCACCTGGCACCATGCCAACAACCCCGTGTTCTCGGCCTTCCGCGGCGTCCTGGCCGCGAACGGGCAGGCGAGCGCCGCCCTCTCCGTGCCGCCTGGTTCCAGCTCCGCCTACGTCGGCCGCACCCTGGCCCACGCCTTCGTGGTCCTCGCCTCTCCGGGCACGCCGATCCTGGCCAGCGAAGCCCGCAGCTTCCAGCTCCTTCCCTGACCACCCTTTCCGCTGCTCTTCCTGTCTTCCTCTCCCGGGCATCTTGCTCCTCTGGGACGGGGCGGTTCTCCCTTCCTCTCGCATCCATCCCCTGGTCGAGGTCGTCCCCGCCCGGAATCGTGGGGACGAATGGATCTGATTGTCGAAGGATTCCAGGAAGTCGGAATATTTTTCGAAAAAACTTCTTGCGTG
>CAYVRL010000253.1:0-4172 GCA_964454065.1 uncultured Planctomycetales bacterium
GCCCTGCCGTGCGCCTTGCTCCTGGTCCTCAGCGGAGCCGCTGCCTCCGTCCACCATCCTCTCAGCGACGTCTCCCGTCTCCCCCGCGCGGAATTGGACCACGCCTTGAACGTCCCCGCGGGCCGGAGCCCCCAGATCCTGTTGTTCGGAGTGGATGGGCTGGAATGGAACGTCCTCCGTCCCCTGGTCGAGGCCGGAGAACTCCCCAACTTCGCCCGGCTGCTACGGGAGGGGAGCCGGGCCCCGCTGCACACTCTGGTGCCCACCTATTCGCCGCTGATCTGGAACACCATCGCCACCGGGTGGGACTGGCGCGATCATGGAGTCAATGACTTCGCGGTCTATCCACTCCCCTTCGCCTCCCACGAGGCCGCGGTCAGCGGCACCCTGCTTCTGCGCTTGCTGAGTCCACTTCGCGGCCTGGGAATGCCAGGCATGCGTGCCGCCGATTCCTCCTTGCGGCGACGCCGGACTTTCTGGGAAGTCTTCGGCGAAGCGGGTCTGCCCTGTGCCGTGACTTCCTGGTGGGCCACGGATCCCGCCACCTCCTTCTCCGGTTGGATGGCCACCGATCAAGCCTTCTCTCCCGCAACCCGCCGTGCCTTCCTCGAACGGGGCGCGGAGGCGCTGCGGGGCGCCTTCCATCCCACCCGGTCCGGAGCCTCGGGCCCGAGCATCCTGCCCCTTGCCTCATCCCTCCTCGGCGAAGGAGCGTACGAAGCCCGGGAACGGCGACTGCGGGAACTGTATGCCGACCTGCAACGGGAACCCGAGGCCCTGGAGACCTTGCTTCCCTATGCCCGCCGCAGCCTCGCCGCGGAGGAATTCCTCCTCGGCCTCCACCGCACCCATGCCCCGGTGAAAGTGTGGGTCTACTACTCGCGACTGGTGGACGCGACCCAGCATCTCTTCTGGCGTGCTTGGGAACCGGATCATCCCGCTTACGCAGGGCTTCCTCCGCTCGATCCCGGCCTCCGAGCGGCGATTCCCGATGCGATGCGGGTCATGGACCGCGTCCTCGGCGAACTGTGGGCGACCCTTCCCGAAGGCAGCGCGGTGGTGGTGCTGAGTGACCACGGCTTCCACGCGATTCCACCCCGGCGAACCGGCAATCCGAACTTTCCCCTGACGGGGAATCACGAAGACGCTCCCGACGGAGTGTTCCTCGCCCTCGGCCCGGGTATCGCCCCGGGCGAGCTCTTGGACGGTTTCTCGGTGCGAGACGTCCTTCCCACACTCGCCCGTTACCTGGGCGTTCCCGTGGCCGCCAACTTGCCCGGTCACCCGGTGGAGGAACTCTTCACCCAGGACTGGCGGGCGGCCCATCCCCCATCGGAGGTCTCCACCTGGGAATTGGAGGGCTGGACCGCGCCCCTCCCCGCCGAATCCGGGGGCCGCGGGGGGGCCGCGGCGGCGATCCACGATCTCAATCAACTCGGATACGTGGACCAATGATTCCTGGGCCGTGGAAGACCGCTAGACTGGCCCTTCGGCCCACCCGCGCCCGTAGCTCAACTGGATAGAGCATCGGACTTCTAATCCGACGGTTGCAGGTTCGAGTCCTGCCGGGCGTGCCAGTCACGATTCCATGCCCCGTACCCGCCTCCCGCTCCTCCTCCTTCTCGCTTCCGCTCTGCTCCTCGCTCTGGCACCGCTCGGTTGCGCGCGGCGGCGCCAGAAGCACAAGAAGCGGCCCCGGCGCGAACCCCCGCGTCGGGAGCAACCCGCGGAACGTCCCGAACCGAGCGCGCCGCCCGAGATCCAGCCCGAACCGCCCGCCCCTCCCCGATCCGACGGAGAGGAGCGGCCTCCCCGTTCGCAGCCCCTTCCCAGCCCAGCGGGACCTCTCCCCGATCCCGAGAACACCCGCGACTGGTTCGAAATGCGGATCGACACCCTGGACGGCTCTCCCAGTCCCGTTCACATCGGCCGACTGCTCCAGGATGGTCCCGCCGGTGCCCACGGTTTCGTCACCGTGCGGGGCGACCGCTTCGTCTTCGAGGATGGCACCCCCTGCCGTTTCTGGGGCACCAATTTGGGCCGGGACGCCGTGGCTCCTCCCAAGGACCTCGCTCCCAAGATCGCGGAACGGCTGTTCCGCCTCGGTTTCAACTGCGTCCGCTTCCATCTGATCGACACCGGCAACATGCTCTTCCAGGGCCAGAGGAACAGCTTGAGCTTCAACACCAAGTTGCTGGATCGGATGGACTTCTTCGTAGCTGAGCTCAAGGAGCGTGGTATCTACGTCGACCTCAATCTGCACGTCTGGCGGCACTACAAGGACGGCGATCCCATCCCCACCCCCCGCCAGGTTCCACAAGCCGGCAAGTGGATCAACTATTTCCACCCCCAGGTGATTGCTTTCGAGAAGGGCTATATCCGCAGGTTGCTCGGCCACGTGAATCCCTACACGAAACTCAGCTATGCCCAGGATCCGGTTCTGGCGCTCGTGGAACTGACCAACGAGAATTCACTGCTGGTCGCCTGGGCACAAGGTTTTCTGAACAAGAAGAAACAGGGCCGAAAGAGTCTCACCCAGCCCTACCTGGATTGGCTGGATCAGGATTTCAACCGCTGGCTGCTGCAGCGCCATGGCTCTCGAGAAGCCCTCGCTCGCGCCTGGCAGGGAGGGCGCAGGGGGCTTCGGAACGACGAGGACCCAACCCGCGGGACGGTGCAACGGATCAGCGGGAGCGCTTTGAAGTCCGCTTCGCCCCAACGGGTGTCAGACACCCTGCTCTACTACCAGCATCTGGAATCGGGCTGGATCGCGAGCATGCGTGACTTCATGCGCAAGGAGTTGGGCCTCGAGGTTCCGGTACTCGGGAGCCAGCTCTACCACGGCCTTCCCAGCCTCCAGGCCCAGGCCACCGCGGATTACCTGGACTCGCATGCCTACTGGGATCATCCCTACTACGAGAACCAGCGCGACAAGGACAACTCCCCCATCCGCTTGCATCTCCAATCCTGGGTCGATCACCCCCTGGGAGTCCAGAACCGCAAGGGACGCGAACAGGAATCCCCTTTGTTCGTGGTGGATCTTTCCTCCGTTGCGGGCAAACCCCACACGCATTCCGAATGGAATACTTCCCAGGCCAGCCCCTGGACCTACGAATTGCCGATCCTCATCGGCGCCTACGACGCTTTCAGCGGAATCGACGGACTCTACTCCTTCATCTACGCGGGGCGTGCCTCGGACTACCAGAGCTCCGCACCCGCTTCCCTGTTCCAGTTCGCCAACGACGCTCCCATGCTCACCACCAATACCGTCGCCGCCCTGGCCTTCCGCCGCGGTGACGTCGAGGAAGCAAGGGAGAAGATCCGCCTCCACTACACTCAGGAACAGATCCTCGACCTCTCCCACGCCTACGACGGGAGCATGTCCTGGTGGGGCAAACGGGTGCCTTCCTGGATCCCCTACGTGATCCCGGTCGAACGAGTGTTCCGCGGCGGGGCCGATGAAGGTCCCTTGGAACTCTTGCGCCAACCCGACCCCAAGCGCTACGCCGCGAACACCGGGGAACTGATCTGGGATGCGCGATCCCCCGCGACCGCCGTGGTCACCATCGATACACCGCGATACCAGGCGGTGGTCGGACGACTCGGTTCCCAACGCCTGTCGGCCCTGGCTGTGGACGGCAAGATGCACGCAGCAGTGGCTCTGATCAGCCTGGATGGACAGCCCCTCCGCCAGAGTCGCCACGCCCTCCTGGCCGCCGTCGGCCGCGGTGACTACCAGGGCGAGAGCTTGCGTCAGGACGGTGACTGGCAACGCTGGCAACGCGGTCGTCTACCCCTCCGGGCCCAACCGGTCGTGGTGACGGTCCAGCTCCCGGAATGGACCGCAGGCCCCGACCTCCATGCCTACGCCCTGGATGCGCAAGGGGCGCGGATCGCGGAAATCCCGATCACGCAGGACTCCGGCGGCCCGGTCCTGCAACTCGGCAACGCCCAAGCCCTCTGGTACGAAATCCTCGCCGAGTCCTCGGGGAACTGATCCCACGCAAGGGACCGGGGCGAGGACCCAACGGATCGACGCCCCGCTTTTTTGGTGCCCCCCGTAGGACTCGAACCTACGACCCAGGGATTAAGAATCCCTTGCTCTGCCAACTGAGCTAGGGGGGCGGTCGGGCGGAGAGTCTAGCGAACCGGGGAAGCAGTGGGAAGCCCTT
>CAYVRL010000254.1:0-4161 GCA_964454065.1 uncultured Planctomycetales bacterium
GGATCGGGGGCCTCCCGGAGAAGCCGAGCCCGACCGTCGGGGGTGGGAAAACGTCGCCCGGCGAAGACCACTTCCGCCGCGTAGGGATTCCGGATCGCACCACGCCGCAGATCCTCCAATCCGAAACCTGCGGAACTCAGCTTGCGAAGAGCGAGTACCTTCCATTCCTCGGCGCTGCGCTGGAATTCCACCCCCAGACCCAACCGAGGCGCGAGCGCGCGGACGATTTCCAGATCGGTCCGCACGCCGGGCGGCGGGGCCACCACCGCACGCTGCTCACCCAGCCAGTGGTGACCGTAGGCGCCCAGGAGATCGTCCTCCTCGAGCATGGTCGCGCAAGGGAGGACGAGATCGGCGCACTGGGCGGTATCGGTCAGGAAACTGTCCACCACCACCACGAATTCGCGGCTGCGCAGGGCGGCTGCCAGCCGCGCGGAATCGGGTAGCATCGCCACCGGGTTACCGAGGTCGATCCAGACCATCCGGATCGGGGGATCGCTCGCGGCTTCGAGTTGGTGGGCCAGCAACGGCTCCAGCAGAGTCCGGGGGGCCGGCCGCGTGGGGCCGATCGCCGCGCCATCGAAGGCTCGCCGCCGCCCGAAATAGAAGGAAACCGAAGCGCCAGGAATGCCGAGGTTCCCCGTGGCAGCCGCCAGTGCATCGATCGCGCGTACGGTGGCTCCCCCATTGGCCCGCCTTTGCAAACCCCAGCCCACCAGGATGGTGGACGGCCCTTCCCGGGCATAGGCTTCGGCCACTTGGACCACCGCATCCCATTCCAGACCGCTCGGCGCAAGCCAGTCCCGAGCCTCTCGAGAGCGAAGCAGATCCAGGTAACCCTCCCATCCCGAACACCACTTCGGCGCTTCGGGATGCAACCAGCCCCGATCCAGCGCGATCCGGGCCATGCCCAGGGCCAGACAGCCGTCGCTTCCCGGCCGCGGTTGCAGATAGAGGTCGCAATCCCGAGCGACACGATGGCGCCGCGGATCGATCAGGATCACCCGGGCCCCCCGCGAGCGGGCAGCCTTCAGGATGGGAAGCAGATGGACGCTGCTGACCGCCGGATTCTTGCCCCACAGGATGATGGTCCGCGCATGGTCCAAATCGAAGAGGTCATTGCTTTCGGAAATGCCGAAATCCGCTTCCTGCGCGGCCTCGCCCGCCCCGGAACAGACATCCCCTCTCTTGACGGTGACCGGGCCGAAACGCTCGAACATGCGCGCGACCACGGCCTTGAGGATTCCCAGGGAACCACCACTGCGGTAATGGAAGAGGGAAGCGGGGCCGGATTCCGCTCGAAAGCGCAACATGCGCTCGGCGACCAGATCCAGGGCCTCGTCCCAGGAGATCGCCTCGAAGCCGCCCTTCGCGCGGCGCAGGGGGCGAAGCAGTCGTTCCGGGGCATGGAGTCGGCCTGGATAATCCCGATTCGTCCGCTCGCAGAGGAAACCACGAGTCACCGGGTGGTCGGGATCGCCGCGCAGCGCCACCACCCGACCCTCCACGACCGTGGCGATCATGCCACAGGCATCCGGACAATCCCGGTTACATGTAGTGCGATGGATCTGGGACATGGATCTGGTGGAATCCCGCGCGGTGGCTTAGTCCAAGGGGTTGCGGAGTAGAATAGTGGTCCTTCCCGGCCTCCACCCCACGAATCCACACGCCATGAGCCCCTACACCATTGACAAGTTCGCCGTCGTCGGAGCCGGAAACATGGGTTCCGGCATCGCCCAGAAGATCGCCGCCGAGGGCTACACGGTGGTCCTCCTGGACCTCGACGACGAAAAGGTCGCGCGCGGGGTCGAGAACATTCGTCGCACCGTCGCACGCGGAGTGGAGAGAGGGGTCTTTCGCGCCAAGGATGCCGAAGCCCTGATGGAGCGCGTTCACGGTACGAGCCGTTGGGAGGATCTCGCCCAGGTCGACCTGGTCGTCGAGGCGGTCTTCGAAGACCTCGAGGTCAAACGGGAGGTCTTTCAACACCTCGGTGAAGTTTGTCGACCCCATACGATCCTGGCGACCAATACCTCCTCCTTCTACGTGAAGGATCTGGCCTCGGTCACCGCCCACCCGGAACGGGTCATTGGTCTGCACTATTTCTATCATCCGGCGATGAACCGTCTGGTGGAAGTGATCGGGCACTCGGGAAGCGATTCGGAGGCTCTGCAAGCCGCTTGGGCGTCCCAGGAAGGAATCGGCAAGACACCGATCCGGAGTTCCGACGCCCCGGGCTTCGTGGTGAATCGTTTCTTCGTGCCCTGGGTCAACGAAGCCGTGCGCATGCTCGACGAGGGCGTGGCCGACATCCCGACCATCGAATGGGCCGCGAAGAAGGCATTCCGGATCGGAATGGGACCCTTCCAGCTCATGAACGTAACCGGCGTCCCGATCTCTCTGCACGCGGCCAACACCCTGGGATCCGAACTCGGAGCCTTCTACATGCCCGCCGCGGGATTGAAGGCGCAGGTGGATTCGGGAGCGAACTGGCCGCTCGAAGGCAAGGTCGATGAATCCCGTTACGACGTGATTGCCGATCGCCTCCTGGGCCTGACTTTCTACGTCGCATCCAAGCTCGTCGATGAAGGCGTGGGGACGGCGGAAGACACCGACATCGGCGCACGCGTGGGTTTGCGCTGGGCGAAGGGTCCCTTCGAACTCCTGAATCGGGTCGGCGTGGACCGGGCCCGGCTCCTGGCCGAAGCGGTCGCCCGACCCTACGGGCTGGAGATCCCGGAACTCCTCGCCAAGGCCGATCCCGCGGGGATCCCGCTGCGCTTGGTCTCCTTCGGCCGCAACCACGGGATGTCCAGGATCTCCTTGAACCGTCCGGCCTCGCTGAATGCGCTGGATTCCGAGACCGTGCTTCAACTGGAGAACGCGATCGGCCTGGCCCGCGCCGACGGCGGCAAGGGCATCGTGCTCGGCGGTACCGGCAAGGCCTTCATCGGCGGCGCCGACGTGAAGTTCTTCCTGGAACATCTCGAGCACGGGGAGGTGGAACCCATTCTCGCCTTCGCCGCCCGCGGTCAGGCCCTGTTCGACGAGTTGAACGGGGGCTCCGAACCAGTCGTTGCTCGGGTCCACGGCATGGCCCTGGGTGGCGGCGTGGAACTGGCGCTCGCCTGCGACTGGATCGTGGCCAGTCCCAAGGCCAGTTTCACCTTCCCGGAGACGGGGATCGGCATCTATCCCGGGCTGGGCGGCACCCAGCGGCTCGCCCGCCGCATCGGTTTGCCGCTCGCGAAGTGGATGGTCTACACCGGGGAACAGGTCGATGCGACCACCGCCGCGGTCCTCGGCTTGATCGACGCCGTCGCCACCTTCGCCGAACTGGATGCCACGTGCGCCCTCTACGCCACCCGCGGGATCTCCACGGATCGCGAGGCCCCGACCACCGCTCCCGGCCCCGAATGGCAACCGATCTGGGATTTCTTCCTCCACAACACCGTGGACGAGATCCTGAGCGGGCGCGCCGAGACCGGGGGACATCCCCAGCTCGAGAAGGCTGTCCAGCGCATGGCCAGGAAGTCCTACCACGCGCTCTGCGAGGCGGAGCGGGTCTTCGACGAAGGTCGTGAGCTCCCGTTGAAGGACGCTCTCCGCCTGGAATTGGACGGCCTTCGCGAGGTCTTCGGTCACCCGGATGCGCTAGCCGGCATCTCCGCTCTGGTGGCTGGAGAGACCCCCGTTTTCGAGAAGACCTCCGTCTGATCGGGCCCGGGGTGCGGTCGCTTCCAGGATCCGGGAAAGCTGTTCGGCGCTCAGGTTCCGCGCTGCCTTGGAGTTCATGTCCCGGATTCCAGCGAGTTCGAGTTGCTTCAACGCCCTCCGTGAAGGAGGAAGGCCTACGGCCGAGAAGAGTCCTGCGAGGCACTCGGCGGGCTCCCGCACGAAGTCTTCGTAATGGATTTCGAAGTAACGATCCGGAGCGAGTGCCGCGGCTTCGGCACGAGTCGTCTCGATGATCCGCATCCATTGGATGGCCGCGAGGGTTTCCGGGCACGGACTCCTCCGCCACCGCGCAAGGAGTTCGTCGTCGAGCCCACCATCCCACCAGGGCCGTTCGTAACCGCCACCCCTCCGCCAGAATTCGACTCGGAGGAGTGAGTTCACGACCGGGGCCACCTCGCGCAGGATGTGAACGAAAACCGCGTC
>CAYVRL010000255.1:0-4102 GCA_964454065.1 uncultured Planctomycetales bacterium
GCAGCAAGAACACCGAGGACGACAAGGCCGAGATCACCGACTTCTTCAGCTTCCAGGAGGCGATCACCGCGATGAAGTGGATCAGCGCCGAGAGGAAGAGCAGCGGCATGCTCAGGCCGTCGATCCCGAGCTTGTAGTGGATCCGGAAGGAGGGGATCCAGGCCGCGTCCTCGATGAGCTGCATGCCGCCCAGGTGCGGGTCGAAGGCGTGGAACCAGATCCACACCGAGACCAGCAAGGTCAGGCCGGAGGCCAGCGCGGCGATCCAGCGGGCCGTCTGGTCGCGGCTGCGGGGAAGCGCGAGGATCAACGCCATTCCCGCGAGCGGCAGGAAGGTGATGAGGGTGAGGAGGTGTTGGTCCAACATGGGATCTGGGGGGGGCGCGGGCTGCCGCTTCAGGCGAGCTGGAACAGGACGAAGGCCGCGAGGAACACCACGCCGGCGAAGGTGAAGTAGGCGTACTGCTGGATCCTGCCGGTTTGCAGGCGCCGCAGGGATTGGCCGACGGCGACCGCGCTTTCGCCGACCCAGTTCACCAGACCGTCGACGACGACCCGGTCGGTCGCGGCGCTGGCGTGGCCGAAACCAGCCATGATCCGCCCCACCGCGTTCACGAGACCGTCCACCAGCGCCCGGTCCACCCAGGCGAGGAAGGCGGAGAAGACCATCGAGCCCCGGATGGCGGTTGCCAGGTAGAGCTCGTCGAGGCGGTACTTGTCCCGCACCAGGCGATAGAGCCAACCCAGTGCAGCGGCCACCCGGGCCGGATCGAAGACCTTCCACAGGTAGAAGAGGAAGGCCAGCACGATGCCGCTTCCGGCCGCGAGCAAGGAAGCGGTCAGGGCCACGTGATGGGCTTCCCCCGCCAGCGCGGGAGCCACGATCTCGACCGGATCGTGGACCAGGCGTAGGAACCAGGGTTCCTCGCCGCCACCGAGAGCGTGCAAGGGATCCAGGATCCAGACCTTGCCACCGAGGGTGGCGAGGAGGCCGAGGACGAGGAGCGGCACGGTCATGGTCCACGGAGATTCCTTGGCATGCGCGGAAGCGTGCGAACGAGCTTCGCCGTGGAAGGTCATGAAGATCAGCCGGAACATGTAGAGCGAAGTCAGGCCCGCGGCCACCACCAGCAACCAGAAGGGGGCCGCCCAGATCGGGCTGCCCTCGGCCATCGAACGCTCCAGGGTCTTGGCGATGATCGCATCCTTGGAATAGAAGCCGGCGAAGAAGGGCACCCCGGAGATCGCCAGCGTACACAGGAGCATGCTCAGGTAGGTGAGCGGCATACGGCGTCGCAGACCGCCCATGTCGCGCATGTCTTGATGGTGATGGCAACCGAGGATCACCGAACCGGAGCAGAGGAACAGACCCGCCTTGAAGAAGGCGTGGGTGAGCATGTGGAAGAGCCCCGCCGAGACCCCGCCGGCCCCGATCGCGCAGATCATGTAGCCGAGCTGCGAGATCGTCGAGTAGGCGAGGACCTTCTTGATGTCGTAGGCGGTCAGCGCGATGGTCGCGGCGAAGATGGCCGTGAAACCGCCGGTGCAAGCGACCAGGAGCTGGACCGAGGGAGAAAGGAGCGGGAAGAGCCGCGCGGTCAGGTAGACCCCGGCGGCGACCATGGTCGCGGCGTGGATCATGGCGCTGACCGGAGTCGGACCCTCCATCGCGTCGGGCAGCCACACGTGCAAGGGGAACTGCGCCGACTTGCCCACCGCCCCGAGGAACATCAGCACCCCGGCGCCGCTCAGATAGCCCGTCCAACCACCGTTGGCGACCTGGGTGCCGACCGCCTCGTAGAGTTCGCGGAAGGACAGGGTGCCATAGAGGTGCCACATCATCATCATGCCGACGAAGAGGCACAGATCGCCGACCCGGGTGGTCATGAAGGCCTTCAGACTGGCCCAGGCGGCGCTCATCTTGGGTTCGTGAGCATCGGTGGCCAGGTGTCCGATCAACAGATAGGAGCAAAGGCCCATGATCTCCCAGAAGACGAAGAAGAAGAGCAGATTGTCGGAGAGCACCAGCGCGAGCATCGCGAAGGTGAAGAGCGCCAGGTTGGAGAAGAAGATGTTGTAGCGACTGTCTCCCTGCATGTACCCGGTGGAGAAGAGATGCACCAGGAAGGAGACCAGAGCCACCATCGCCAACAGGGCCGCCCCCACGTTGTCGTAGAGAATGCCGGCATGGAAACCGGCCAGCCCGGAGGCGAACTTGGGATCGGAGTAGAAGAACCTCCAGGTGGGCAGGGCGACCCGCTCGCCGAGGACGAACTCGGGATCCCCGAGGGCCACCACCCGAACGAAGTGGGTGATCGCGATGAGCGCCGCGATGCCGACCGCCAAGGTCGGGAGCCAATCTCCCTTGCGAGGCAGCAGACGACCGATCAGGGCCTGGAGGATCCAGGCACCGAGGGGCAGCAGCGGGACCGCCAGCAACCACCACGCGGTCTCGGGACCGAAGGGGCCGACCAGAGCTTGCAGGAGGCTGTGCATCGGAACTAGTCGCGGAGATTGTCGATGTCGTCGGGACGGACCGTCCCGAAGAGGGCGTAGGCGTTGATGACGATGGCCAGGGCGATGGCGGCTTCGGCGGCGGCGAGGAGGATCACGAAGATCGCCGCCATCTGCCCATCGTGGCTACCGTCGACCGCGGGCCGGAAGCGATCGAAGGCCACGAAATCCAGGTTCGCGGCGTTGAGGATCAGCTCCAGCCCCATCAGCACGTAGATCAGGTTGCGCCGCGAGGCGACCATCACCAGCCCGATCAGGAAGAGGGCCGCGGAGACCAAGAGGTAGGCGCTCAGACCCATCATTCACCTCCCTTGCGGAAACGGCGCCGCGCGATGAACACCGAACCGACCAGGGCCGCGAGGAGCACCACCGAAGCGAACTCGAAAGCGAAGAGCCAGGAGTCGCGACGCAGCAGTTCGAGGCCGATTTCCCGGACCGTGGGTTGGGGCGCGGGGAGATCGGCGGCGGCGAGGATGGTGCCGCTCCAGACCACCGCTCCGCGGAGTTGCTCCCAGATCAGCAGCGCCCCCGCACCAGTGATCGCGAAAGCGAGAGCGATCCTCCCCCACTGGCGCTCATGGGCGGCGGGGGGAGTGAGCATCAACCCGAAGAGGATCAAGATCAGGATCCCACCCGCATAGACCAGAACCTGAGTCATGGCCAGGAAATCCGCTCCCAGCAGCAGGTAGAGGCCGGCGACCCCGAGCAAGGTGCCCAGCAAGGCGAAAGCGCTGTGGACCACACTGCGGAACATCAAGCTGAGCAAGGCGCAGCCGATGGTCAGCGCGGCGAAGAACCAGAAGGAAAGGACCTCGGGACTCATGACTGCTCCTCCTCCGCTCCAGCGCTGCCCGCGGCCCCCTCCGCGGCTTCCTTGCGGGCCTCCTCGGCCTTCTTCTTGGCGGCGGCGGCCTTCTTGGCGGCCTTCGCGGCCTCGGCGGCGGCGATCCGCTCCTTCTGCTCCTCGGTCAGCCCCGTCCAGCTCAGCATGGACAACAGGAACTCGCTGCGGTCCTCGGTGACGAAGGCATATTCCTTGCCCATGTGGATGCAATCCTTGGGACAGGGGTAGACGCAGAGTTCACAGAACATGCATTTCTGGTAGTCGATGTCGAAACTCTTCCACTCCAGCTCCTTTCCATGACGGGTGGCCTCCATGGTGATGCAATCGACCGGGCAGGCCTTGGCGCAGGCGAAGCAATAGATGCAGAGATCCTGCTCCAGGTAATGGATCCCACGGTAGCGCTCGTCGGTCTCCAGCTTCTGGTCGGGATACTGGATGGTGACCGGCTTGCTCCACAGATAGCGGAAGGTGATCCCCATCCCGACGGCGGTGCTCTTCACCGCGGACCAGATGTTCCCCCAGTAGCTGCGGCGGTTTCCGGGAGCGGTGGGCTGGCGGAGGGAAGTCATGCGAGGAGGGACACCTTGAGGAACTCCCAGACCGATGCGAGCAGGACCAGGATCAGACACAGCGGGGTCAGGTACTTGTAGCCCATGCTCATCACCTGATCGATGCGGATCCGCGGGAGGCTAGAGCGTGCGTTCTGTTTATCAATAAAACGGCGGCACGCCGCCATCAATTCTT
>CAYVRL010000256.1:0-4089 GCA_964454065.1 uncultured Planctomycetales bacterium
AAACGCCGGTCTATTGCAGGGGAAGCGCGCCACGACTTTCCCGGATTACGATGGCGACCGGGTTGCCGATCCGTCAGCACGACGGCGACAGTCTCTCGGACGAATTCGGTGACGCGGTCGCTGGCGTGGGTGACGTCAACGGCGATGGCGTGAACGACTACGCGATCGGCGCCTACCTCGACGACAACAACGGCAATGGCTCCGGGATGGTCCGGGTCTTCTCCGGCTCGAGTGGCGTGATGCTCTATCAATGGGATGGGGCCGCCGCCACCGACGCATTCGGTTACTCCCTGAGCTACCTGGGCGACGTGAACGGCGACGGTCGCGCGGACGTCCTGGTCGGCGCCCGCCAGAAGCAAGGCGGTGCGAGCACCGTTCCTGGATACGCCAGCGTGTACTCCGGGGCCACCGGAGCGGTTCTCTACACCGTCAGTGGCCTGGCCGCCAACGACCAGTTCGGCTACGACGTGACAGGCGGTTACGACGTGGATGGCGACGGCGTGAACGACTTCGCGGTCGGCATCTACGGCGAGGACACGAACGGCAGCAATGCCGGCTCGGTGAACGTCTACTCCGGGGCCACCGGCACCCTGCTCTACTCCCTCTACGGGGACAACAAACTGGACCACTTCGGGAACGCCCTTTCCTTGGTCGGCGACCTCGACGGCGACGGTTTCGCGGATCTCGTGGTCGGCGCGGTCAACGATGACAACAACGGCACCGATTCCGGCATGGTCCGCATCTTCAGCGGCAACACCGGCACCGTGCTGGGCCAGGTCGATGGTTTGGCAGCCGGCGATGGTCTCGGTTACTCGGTCTCCGATTTCGCCGACACCAACGGGGACGGCAAGCCGGAATTCCTGGCTGGCGCCTGGCGCGTCGATGGGGCCGCGGGCGCGGACACCGGTGCGGTCTACCTGATCGACGGGGCGAGCTTCGCCATCCTGCAGTCGCCGGAAGGCGGCCTCGCCAGTGACCGGCTGGGCTTCTCCTGCGCCGGTCTGGGTGACGTCAACGGGGACGGGCTGCCCGACTACGTTGGCGGTGGTTCCGAATACGGTGGCCCCGGCGCGAGCGGCAACGGCGTGACCGTGGTCTACGACCCCACCGGCACCCCGCCGCCTCCGCCCGTCCGTTGGCCGAACCTGCCTTCGACCTTCGTGAGCATCGGCACCGGTTACACCGAGAACTTCGACGGTCTCGGTGGGGTGGTTCCTCCGGAAATGGCGGTCAACATGCTCAACTCCCTGAGTCGCGCCGCGGATCCGGATGCCTACTGCAACATCGGCCAGCTCGGGCCGACCTCCGGTGGCGCCAGCGGCATCGGCCCGCACACCGCTCCCTACGCCCTGGAGATGGGCGGAGTCGACCCGATGTCCAACAACCACGATGTCAGCAACGCGCTGATCATCGGTCTGGACGGCACCGGAGCCGGGAACCTGACCCTGAACTTCTGGGGCATCGACCACGGCGACGAAGTCACCACCGACGACGGTGTCTGGGTGAGTGACGACGGAGTCACCTGGTACGCCGCGGTCGCCAACTGGTCCGGCCTGACCACGGGGACTTGGACCCAGACCACCGGAGTGGACATCTCCGGAGTGGGTGCCAACACCAACGGTCCCTTCTACCTGGCCTTCAGCCAGCAGGACAACTTCCCCTTCGCCAACGGCGACGGGGTGTCCATCGATGAGATCGAAGTAGTTCCCGCGGGCGCTGGAGGACCGACTCTGTCGGTGTCCAACGTGATCGGCGGTCAACTCGGCACCATCACGGTGATCAACAACAACCCCGGTGACCTGGTGATCGTGGGCTACAGCCTCCTCGGCGGTGGTCCCATCAACACCACCTACGGACAGGTCTTCATGACCCCGCCCTTCACCCAGCTGCCCCCGATGACCGCCGATGCCTCCGGCGTCGCGAGCATCACCCTCCCGGTTCCCTCGGCGGGGACGGGCCACCACATCTGGATGCAAGGTCTCAACCAGACCCAAGGCGTCCTGACCAACCCGCTGGACTTCATCATCGGCTGACCCAGCGGCTCCGATCCGGCCGGACATCCCTCTCGGGGGATGTCCGGCCTCTTTCTTTGCCCACCCGGTGGGGGAGAGGGGGCTGTTAGGCTCCCCGCCATGGACGATTCGCTCCAGGCCTCCCTGCGGCGGGCGCTGTTCCAACTCCACGGCGTCCTGATCCATCGCCTTGCCGGCCTCCACGGCCTCCTCGCCAACTGGGCCCTGATCGATGGGTCCGGAGCGGAGGAAGCGAAGCTGGAAGCCCTGATCCGGGAGGACCGGGATCTCCTGGGCATGCTCCGGCGGGTGGGGGAAGCCCTGGCCGGACCGGAAACGCCTCTCGCCGTGGAACCCGAGCTGGCGAAGTACCTCGTGGCCGCGGTCCTTAGCCGCGCCACTCCCGCCCAGGCACCCCCGGATTCCCCGGCTCCCCTTTCCACGGAAGCGGCCCTGGCCCTCGTCACCTGGCTCGGGACCAGAGCTTCCCGGTCCGCCGGGCAGGGAAGGACGAGTTGGAAAGGGGATCCGGTCGGCGCGGTGGAGTTCCACTCGCCCGGCCTTCCCGCCCCTGGACCCGCTTGGAGGAAGCGGTGGGGGAAACTGGTGGTCTCCCCGCTCGACGAGGGACGTCTTCGCTTCCTACCCGGTTCCTACCGGATCCTCTCCCGTTCCCGGGAGTCCGAGGAAAGCGGGGCCCCCTCGCCTCAGGAGCGGGGAAACCAGCTCTGATCCAGGAAAGCGGGGCGGATGCTCGAAGGGAGATCCAAACCGATCAAGCTGATCAGGGGTTCGGCCAAGGGTCTGGCCTTCAAGTCCACGTGTTTCGGCGTCCCCGTGAGCACGGTCCACGAACAGGCGAGACAGAGAAAGAGGAGCAGCGCTCCAGCCGCTCCGAGCAAGGCGCCACCCAAACGGGAGAGGCCCGAGGAAGCGGCTTCGATGGTCCCCACCAGCCAGCGCCGCCCAAAGAGCATGGCTCCATAGAGGACCACGAACCAGCCCAAGGAGAAACGGGCCAGGAAGAGGGTGACGGAGCCGGGTGCGCCGGGATCGGCGAGCCCAGCGAGCATGCCGGGGAGGAGCTGGGCCAAGCCGGCGCAAACCAGGGCCAGGAGCAGAACCAGGAAACGGGTAGACTGGTGCAGGAAGCCCCGAAAGAGCCCCGCGCAGACCCCGAAGGCCAGGAGGGCCAGGCCCGCCCAGTCCAATCCACTGATTCCTTCCAGGAATTCCCTCATGTCCTCCGTTTATGCCTCCGGGCACCCGATCATGCAAGACCTTCGTCCAGAAAGCCCCCTCGAAAGCTTGCTCGAGGGCCTCCAGGCTCGCATCCTCGCGAATCCCCCCGTGCTCGCCGAATGGCGGGCAGCCAGTACCTCCTTTCCCTTTGCGGACGATCCGGGCAGCCTCTCGCGCTTCCTCCAGTGGTTTCTGCTGGAACGTCGCTCGGAATGCCTGGGCAGCCCTCCGGCCTTGGTCTGGGCGCCGGACCCGCTGGAGGAAGGGAGCCCCTGGGAACGCCTCCTGGGGTCCTGGTTGGGAGCTTACGAACTCCAGGTTCGGGAACCCGATTCCCTTCGGGTCCGGGACCTGGCTTCCGAGCGGGTGTTCCACCTGATCGACGCCCCCGCGACGTGGGTCCCATCCCCGGACCACGTCCTCATCGCCCGGGTCGCGGCGGCCGGAGGCAAGGGGTCCACGACCCTGCCCGGCGCGGTTGCCATCCAGGGCCCGGGCATCGTTGCGGCCATGGGCCGGGATTTCGCCAGGAACCGTGGCTCGGGAGGGTCCATCCGACTTTCCTATCTGGCTTGTGAGGAATGGATTCGGACGTCCAAAGGAGGGCCCTCCGGACCCCCGTTTCCGTCCCCGCCGGTTTCCTCGGTCCAGGAGGCCCTGGAACGATTCGACCGGGCCAAGGCAGCGGGATGGGCCTTGGACCAACGTTTCCAGGTCCTGGAGAGGGATCTGGGCCTCCCGGAAGGAATCAGCGGAGAGGGCTACTCGGAGGAGAGGGTGGGCCCTCCGAGCCCTGGGAGTTTCGCCGCATTCCTGGAAAGCTACACCTGGGAGC
>CAYVRL010000257.1:0-4088 GCA_964454065.1 uncultured Planctomycetales bacterium
ATCCATTCCGCCTTGAGGCGCAAGGGGGCGAGATGTCCGACCCCGGCCGCCACCCCGAACAGGGCGGCGAGGAACACGAGGACGCACCCGGCGCTGCGCAGCACGGGGAAAACCTTAGCGTCCGAAGCCCACCAGGACCACGCCCAGTACCACCAGCGCCGCGCCCACCCAACCTCGCCAGCCTGGACGCTCGTGCAGGAAGACGGCTGCGAGCGGGATCGAGAACAGGGGCACGGTGGAGGCCATCGCCGAGGCCACGCCCTGCTTGGACCATTTGAAGGCGCCGGCCAGGAAGCCCATTCCGAGTACGGTGCCCACCAGCGCGGGCCACAGGAAGACCCGGAAACTGCGCGGCGAGACCGCGGTGCGCAGGGCAGCGCGGGTGCGACCGCGCAGGGCCGCGAGCAGCACGATGCCCATCGTTCCTCCCGCGAGCCGGATCGCTCCCCCGGTCATCGGTTCGGTGTGGGCCATCCCCCAGTGGAGCATCAGGTTGGCGACGCTCCAGGCCACCGCCGCCCCCGCGGCGGCGAGCAGACCGACGCGGTCCGCGCGCCAGTCGCGGACTCGTTGCGATTCGGCGAGTACCCCACCTCCGACGACGGTGACCACTCCCAGCCACTGCAAGGGGTGGAGTTCCTCGCCGAGCAGGGGCCAGGCCGCGAGCGCGGTGAGGACCGGGGTCGCCTGGGTCAGGATCAGGGTCCTCCCGACTCCGATGTGGGTCAAACCCAGGAAGTAGAGCCAGTCCCCGAGCGCCAGGCCGACGACTCCGGAAAGGAGCAGGATCATCGTGTCGCCGCTCCCCGGGGCGCCGCCCCCGAAGCCGGGGCCCGCGACCAGGGCGGCCAGGGCCAGGACCGAGGCGCTGATCCAGTTCTTGAAGAGGGCCGCTTCGGAAGCGATGGCGCCGCGCCGCAAGCGCGCGGTGTACATCACGGTGGCGATGCCCCAGACCAGCGCACTGGTGAGGGCGCAAAGCTCGCCGGCGCCGCGGAAAGGGGTGGGCGAGGCCTGGGGAAGGAGGGCGATCAGGGGGTGAACTCGACGGTCAGGCGCTTCTCGGTCTCGCCCGGCGGGATCACCAGTTCCTGGCTCTGGCGGTGGCCGCCGAGGTCGGCGAGCACCAAGGTATAACGCCCCGGGGCCAGGGGTCCGAGCCGCTGTTCCCCCCCGGAGAGGAAGGCCATCCCGGCGGACATCGCTTGCGACCCGACCATCATCGTGGACACCGGAGCCCCCCGCCGATCGAGGACCAGGGCCTGGACACCGCCTCGGGCGTGTCCTTCCCGATCGACGACCAGGACCGCGAGCATGCATCCGGTCTCCAGGTGGACGACCAACTGGGTGGTCCGGCCGGCCTGGAGTTGGACCTCCCGTTCGGCCTGTCCGCCGCCGGTCTTCCGGGCCAGGATCCGCAAGGGTCCGCCGGGCAAGCCACGCAAGCGCAGTTCGCCGTTGCGGTCGGTGGCCTGGATCGCGAACAGGGTCAAGGGTTGGCCGTCCATCGAGATCGGGAAGACCCCGGCGCCCGCGACCGGAAGACCGTCGGTGCCGAGCACCTGGACCTCCAGGGTGGCGCCGGCTTCCAGGGTGAGGGTGGTCTCGAGGACCCCGGTGTGCGCGTCCACCTGGAAGGGGCCGGCGATCTGGGTGGCCAGGCCCTTGCCCCCGCCGAAGAGGGGCATGGATCGTGGCCCCGCGGAAACCAGGTAGTCGCCGGGAGTCAGGTAGGGGAACTCCACCACGCCCTGGGAATCGGTGGTCTTGTAGCCGCCGCCGGGGGAGGAATCCACGGTGCGCAGGACCACGGGAACCCCGGTGGCGGGCGAGCCGTCGCGGCCGTCCACCAGATGCACCCGCAGGAGGGCCAGCGGCAGCTCCACGTCCTTCTGGATCGTGCCTCCGGATTCGGGGACCTCCACCGAACCGCTCCAGCCGGAGCCCGAACCGATTCCGAAACTGCCGATCATCAGCAGATAGGAACCGGGCGCCACCTCTTCGATCCGGTAATGGCCGCTCTCGTCGGTGTTCGAGGCGGAGAAGGCGCCTCCCCCGCTGGTGAGCATGACCGTCAGCCCCTCGGCCGGTGCCTCACCCAGGGTCACGTAGCCTTCCAGGGTGGCCGAGGAGCGCGCTCCGCCGAGCTGGAGTTCCTGGTAGGCGTCCTCCTCGATCTCGACGAAGGCGGAAAGGGTGCTCATGCCGCCGAAATCTCCCGAGAGCATGCCCAGACCCGCGGCCGTGCTCATCTTCGGAAAGGCCTGGACCTGATAGGTGCCCGCGGGCAAGTGTTCGAAGAGGATCCGGCCTTCGGCGCCGGTGTGCTCGGCGTGCGTGGAGGACGATCCGTCGAAGCCGAAGAGGGAGACGAGGCAGTTCGGGATGGCCCGTCCCTGGTCGTCGAGGACCGTCACCGCGAGGCTCGCCCCCTGGCGGAGTTCGATCCGGATTTCGGGGAGAGGTGTGCCCGCGACGAGTTCGTAGGGGCCGGCCTGGGCACTGGCGAAGTCCTCGGCCTCGACGCCGAGCAGCCAGCTCCCGGGAGCCAGTCCGGAGAGGGCGAAGTGCCCCGCATCGTCGCTCTTCACGCCCTCGTTCCGGGCCTTGGCTCCGATGGAGGAGAAGAGTCCCTGGATGAGACCCTGGTCGGCGGGGAGGGGCAGCACCCGGGCTCCCGCGACCGGGCTGCCGTCGCGGGCGTCCACGACCTGGCCGACGAGGCTCAGGCCAGGGGGGAGCAGGACCTCCAGCGTGCCGGTCTGGAAGGCCTCGCGTTCCACTTCGACGACCTGGGTGGCGCGGTCGGGGGCTCCGCAGCGCAAGGTGAGGGCCTCGGCGGGGGCGCTCGCGAGGAGGAAGACCCCCGGCTGCTCTTCGACCGGTGGCAGCTCGTGGCCGGGGAGCATCTGCTGGAGCAGGTTGGAATCCTTGCTGCCGAAGGTGGCTTTCACCCAGCCGTCGCGTACCGGGGCGCGGTCCTCGGTGCGGAGCAGCAGGACCTGCAATTCGTGCCCGGCCGCGAAGGTGACCAGGCCCGCGTCGGCGGTCTGGCCGACCGCGAGTTGGAGGTCATCGGGGGCGCTCCAGAAGGGGTGGCCGGGGGCCCGGGCGACGAGGTGGTACTTCCCGGCCGCGACCGGGCCGATGCGGAAGGAGCCGTCGGGGGCGCTCTCCGCGCTGCCCCCGGGCGGGGCGAGATCCAGGAGTCGTTCCGCCGGGATGGCCTTGCCGAGCCAGGCGGAGGCGGGAGGGGCGAGGACCAGGCGCGCGTCGGCCACGGCCTGGCCCTGCTCGTCCACGCAGCGTCCGCGGAGGAAACTGCCCGGATGCAGGACCAGGCTCAGCTCGGAGTGTGCGCCGCTCTCCAAGCGCGCCGAGAGGCGTTCCGGAGCATGGCCCGGGGATGTGATCGTGAAGGACCAGATGCCGGGGGGCAGCCCGGCGAGAGAGGCCTGGCCGTGCGTTCCCGCCTGGCTCGGGCGGGCGCGGGTGTAGAGCGGACCGGTCTTGGCGAGTTCCCAGTTCTCGCCGGGGAGCAGGCCCGTCCAGCGGGGTCGAACGGTGAAGGAATCCACGGGGCCGCCGTTCGCGTCCTGGACCTGGAAGTGGACCGAGGCGGCGAGCCGGTCCGTGCGCAGCACCAGTTCCTCACGGGTGGAGCGATCCTCGGCGCTCAGACTGGTGACCGGGGACCAGGCGTCGTCGGCGAGGGCGGCCACGAGGAGGGCCTGATCGCCGGGGGGGAGTTCCCGGCTGCCGCCGGGGGCGTCGAGGACCTGGACTTCCTGGCCCCGCTTCACGAAGAAGGAGGCCTGCACCGGAGCCTTGCCGTCGGGACGCAGCGCGCGCAGGAGCAGGCCGTCGTGGAGGCGACTCCGGCCCGCGGCATCGGCTTCGTCGGGGGATCCGGGGAGGGCCGGGGCCGCCTCGGGGGCGGGAGTGGGCGGGGTCTCCGCACCGATCGCCGTGGTGGGGTTTCCCGACGGAGCCTTCCGCGGGCCGTGGAGCAGCAGCAGGGCGGCGGGTACCGCGATCAGGATCAGGAGGAGGAGGTAGGTTCGAAGGCTGCGTACGTGGTCTCTATC
>CAYVRL010000258.1:0-4069 GCA_964454065.1 uncultured Planctomycetales bacterium
GACCTCTCGCACTGGGACCAGACCCACCACAGCGTTGCTCAGGTAGATCTCCCGTGCCCCGATCAGATCCTGCCGGAACAGCGCCCGTTCCTCCACCGGGATCCCCAGGCCCGGCAAGGCCTCCAGCAGGCGGGCGCGGGTGGTCCCCGCGAGGATGCCCCGGGAGAGCGGAGGGGTGTACAAACATCCGTCACATGCGACGAAGAAATTGGCGCTGGTACACTCCGCGAGATCCCCTTCGACGGTGGGGAGCAGCGCTTCCCAGGCCCCAGCGGAGACCGCCCGGCGGCGGGCCAGCTGGAAACCCGCCCGGGAAGTGGTCTTGGCCCCAGCCAGGGGGCTGGAGGGGTCCAGACGCAACTCGGAGATCTGGATCACGACCTCCGCGGGCGGATCGGGACAAGGACCGGCGGTCCACAGCCGCAGGAGTTCGTCGTCCCGTCGTCCCCGCAGCACGGTGTAGCGGACCCGCCATCGCCCGGGCCCGAGCAGCGGGAGGAAATCGGGAAGTTCTTCCTCCAGGCCCCGTGCCCCCAGCTCGAGATCCAAGCGGGCGGCGCTGTACCGCAAGCGCTCGGCGTGACGGGAGAGTTCGGGGCTCGGGCGACCGTCGATCACCAGGAAGGTCTCGAAGATGCCCTCGCCCCGCAGTAGACCGAGCAGATCCACCGGCAACGCGGGAGCACCCACCTCCAGGACCTGGCCATCGAGCATGGCGAGGTGAACGGGACGAGCGGGGAGGGAAGCGGTCATCGGGGGGAAGTGGAGGCCATGGAAGGATCATCGTGCAGGAAGCGGGCCTTCCACAAGGTTTCCCGCCATTCCCGTTCTGGGTCCGAGTCCCAGACGATGCCGGCGCCGACCCGCAGACGCAAGCGCCCCGCCGCCACGGTGGCGGTACGAATGAGGACCGAAAAGGCCGCCCGCGGCTCGCCCGGTTCCCAGGCGCAGAAGGAACCGCAGTAGGGTCCCCGGGCCTCGTCCTCCAGCTCCGAGATGGCCCGCAGTGCGCGGACCTTGGGGGCCCCGGTCACCGACGCGGGCGGAAAGCAGGCGGCGAGGAGGGGCCCCGGACCGAGGGTCGGATTCCAGCGCGCGAAGACGCTCGCGGTGCGGTGGTAGAGGGTCGGGAAGGCTTCCACCTCCCCCGCCGAGGCGACCCGGACGCTCCCGGGAAGGGCGATCCTCCCCAGGTCGTTGCGAGCCATGTCCACGATCATGGTCAGTTCCGCCCGTTCCTTCTCGGAGGCCTCCAGACCCGCTCGGACCCGAGCCGCGACGAGCGGATCCTCGGGCCGCGGGGCGGTGCCCTTGATCGGTCGGGTCGAGAGTTCCTCGCCTCGCACCCGCAAGAAGAGTTCGGGCGACCAGGAGAGCAAGGCCCGGCCCCCGACCCCTTCCCAGTAGGCCCCCATCGCGGTGGGTTGCGCGGCCCGCAGGCGTGCGTAGAGCGAGCGCGGCCGTTGCGGAGCGGGACCCTCCAGGCGATGCGAGAGATTGGCCTGGAACAGCTCCCCGGCGCCGATGTCCCGGCGCAAGCGCTCCACTCGGGAACGGTACTCCTGGGCGGAAAGCGTCGGGGCGGGCGAGGGGAAGGGACCGACCGCAGCGAGGGATCCGGGATCCAAGGGGGGAGCACGACACAGGCGACGGAAGTCCTCCTCCACTTCCCGACGCTCCCGCGGATCCCCGTTCCCGGCCTCCGCCCACAGGAGATGGGCGCGCCCGGTCGGCTCCCAGGCCACCACCCGCCGATAGCGGGCCAGGTGGAAGTCGGGGAAGCCCGCGGGATCGGGCGGCTGCCAGGGGAAACGCTCCCAGGCATGGCCGCACTCGTAGCCGAAGAAACCCAACCAACCTCCCGCCAGCGGGGGGGCCGAATCCTCCCGCTCCCAGACCTCCTCGGCGCAGGCCCGGGTCAGCAGGAGCCCCGGGTCCGGTCCGCCCAGCGCCTCGGGGTGCCGATCGAGAGGATGGAGGCGTCCGTGCAGGGAGTCCGGATCGGGCGACCAGGCGAGCAGGGACCAGGAACTCCCGTCCGAGGAGTCGAGCAACACCGGACGGGCGCCTGCGGGGAGAGCGGCCAGCATCCGAACCGGTGAGGGCGCCTCGCCGCAGGCGAGCGTGCGTACGCGAAAGCGCTTCATCGCCGACTATTATGGCCCCGATGGTCGTCGAGAGATCTCCGGTGGATCAGGATCCGGTACGCGGAGCCGCGCTCGCGGACTACCTGGGACATCTGCGGGAGATCCGCCAGTTGAGCCCCCATACGCTGCGGGCCTACCGCAAGGATCTGGAACGGCTCTGTGCCTACCTGGGGCGAGATCGGACCGGCCCTCCGGGCTTCGCGGGAACCACCCTCTCCACGTTGCGTCTCTATCTCGGAGAACTCTCCGATTCCGGTCTCGGCCCCTCCTCCATCACCCGCCATCTCTCCAGCCTACGCAGCTTCTTCCGCTGGCTGGAGGAAAGCGGCCGGATCCCGAGCAACCCCGCCTCGGGATTGCGCAGCCCCCGAAGGAGACGACGCCTGCCCCGCTACCTGGAGGAATCCCAGGTGGAGGCCCTGCTCGCCGCCACCGCTGCGCCGGAGGATCCCGAGGGGGAGCGAGATCGCGCCCTCCTCGAGGTGCTCTACTCCACCGGCTGTCGAGCCTCGGAGTTGGTGGGCATCGACGAACAGGATCTCGACCTTCGAGGCGGGGTGGTCCTCCTGCGCGGCAAGGGGCGGAAGGAGCGTTACGGGATGCTCGGAGGCCCCGCAGTGGAGGCTCTGCGCCGTTATCGAGCCAGCAAGGTCTTGCGAGGCCTGGATCGCGGCCCCTTGTTCCTGAACCATCGAGGGAGGCGGCTCAGCGACCGCTCCTTGCGACGCATCCTGGAACGCTGTCTGCGGCGGGCCGGGATCCACCGCCCCTGCACTCCCCATACCTTGCGCCACTCCTTCGCCACCCATTTGCTCCGCCGCGGGGCCGACCTGCGTTCGGTCCAGGAGCTGCTCGGCCACGCCAGCCTGGGAAGCACGCAGATCTACACCCACATCAGCCTGGAAGGGCTGCGCAACCTCTATCGGCAGGCTCCTCCCCTCGCCGATTGAAGGATCCGAAGGGGGAAAGGAAGTTGCCCGGCAGCCGAAACTGCCGGGCGTTTGGTGACCCCAAGGGGATTCGAACCCCTGTTGCCAGGATGAAAACCTGGTGTCCTAGGCCAGACTAGACGATGGGGCCGTCCCGGCGGATGCCGGATGGAAGGCGGAGAAAGATAGGGAAACGCCGAATGGCTGTCAACTCGCGGGACTCGGATCGGCGAGTCCCAGGGCCGCGCCCGAGGCCCGGGTTTCGGCGACCAGGGTGGCCACCGTGGAGGAGCCCTCCAGGAAAGCGGGCGGGAGCACGGGCAGGGTGTAGGTCTCGAGTTCGAACTCCCGGTGCCCGGCCGCAAGCGCCGCCGCGACCGCATCCCGCCATCGGGTCGCACCCAAGGCGCCGCCGTAGGTCTCGCGGTGGACCGGCACATGGCAATGGATCCGCAAGGAGGCCAGCTCCCCCAGATCCGAGGGATGGGCCAGGAGCCGCGCGAGATCGCTGCAGGCGTAGGGGCGGCCGTCGCGGAGGCGACCTCGAACCTGATGCAGATAGGGGTCCCGGGAAAGACCTTCGAGGACCGCGAGGTCCTCGGGACCGAGCTCCGCGTCGCATTCCAGCGCGGAGGAAACCTGGATCTTGCCGCAGGGAACCCCGGCTTCGAAACACGCCAGCGCCTCCTCCGGGGTCTCCCCCACGACCGCGGAGTGACAGAGATCCCAGCAGATCCCGATCCGCCGCTGGTCGGGTTCCAGATCCCCGAGGACTTCCTTCAAGAGCCAGTCCCCGAGATCGGCCACCCGTTCGAAGGCCCCGTCGGGTTCCGGCTCCAAGGCCAGGGTGAGGCGGACTCCGGTCCGCTCCTCGAGCCGGAGCAGCCCTTCCTGCAGACGCTGCAGATGCTCCACCGAGCGCCGGGAGCGACGCGCATCGGGACCATAGCCGAGGGGACAGGAGGAGAAGGAACCCGATTGCCCGGGCGTCAT
>CAYVRL010000259.1:0-4068 GCA_964454065.1 uncultured Planctomycetales bacterium
CGGGAGGTTACGCCTGGGGCCGGGAATCAGGTCCACCCAGGGGGGCCAGATTCAGCCACGTGACATAGCGGGCCAACCCCTCCTCCACCGTCGTATGAGGGTCGTAACCGAGTTCCGCCCGGGCACGGGTGAGATCCGCGCACGTGATCGTGACGTCTCCGGGTTGGAGGGGCTGGGTTTCGATCCGAGGCTTCCGACCCAGGGCTTCCCCGATCATCCGGATCAAATCGGCAAGGCTGGTGGTGCGGGATTCCCCGAGGTTATAGATCGAGTAGCCGGAGCAGCGTTCCATCGCGGCGACCACCCCGTCGATGATGTCGTCGATATAGGTGTAGTCTCGCGCGGTGCTGCCATCGCCGAACATGGGGATACTACGCTCCTCGACCATCCGTCGCGCGAACTTCGCGATCGCCATTTCCGGCCGCTGGCGGGGGCCGTAGACGGTGAAGAACCGCAGACAGGTCATGGGAATACCGTATAGGTGATGATAAGTATAGGCGAGGACTTCGCCGGCCTTCTTACTGGCGGCATAGGGGGAGACCGGGCGGGAGGCTTCGTCCTCCTCGTGGAACGGAGTGGTGGTGAGTCCACCGTAAACGCTCGAGGAGGAAGCGTTGACGAAACGGATGCAGGGATCCGTTTCCCGAACGGCATCGAGGAGGGACAGGGTGCCGTGAACGTTGACATCGAAATAGAGTTCCGGTCGTTCCAGGGAGGGGCGAACCCCGGCACGGGCCGCGAGGTGCACGATCACCTCGAAGCCGCCGTCTCCGATCAACTGGCGCATGGCAGAGCGATCCCGAATGTCTCCCTCGACCAACTGAAAGGTCGAGTGGGTGTGGGCTTGCTCCAGGTTGGCCCGTTTGAGAGCCGGATCGTAGAAGTCGTCGAAGAGATCCAGACCGGTGACCTCGGCACCCATGGCCAGACAGCGATCGACGAGATGGGAACCGATGAAGCCGGCTGCGCCGGTGATCAGGACTTTGGAAAAGGGGCGGGATTCGGGCATGGTGGTTTCACTCCACGGTCACGGATTTGGCGAGGTTCCGGGGCTGGTCGATGTCACGTCCGAGACGCAGGGCGACGCGGTAGGCGAGCTGCTGGAGCGGAATCACGGTGACCAGCGGGGCAAGGAGCTCGGGAACCTCCGGGACTTCGAGGACCGCGTCGGAGAGGGCCGCAACGCGACGATCGCCTTCCACCGCGACCGCGATGACCTTGCCCCCGCGGGCCCGCACCTCCTCGAGGTTGGAGAGCATCTTTTCGTAGGTCCTCCCCGGAGTCGCAATCGCCACCACCGGAAAATCGGGAGCGATCAGGGCGATCGGGCCGTGTTTCATCTCTCCAGCGGGGTAGCCCTCGGCGTGGAGATAGGAGATCTCCTTGAGCTTGAGGGCTCCTTCCAAAGCGATCGGAACTTGCAGGCCGCGGCCCAGGAAAAGACAACCTTGGACCGGGACCAGGAGTTCGGCGGCGGTTTCGACGGAGCTGCGACGAGTCGGACTGAAGAGCTGGTCCAGGCGGGGGCGCAAGCGACGCAGGTCCTCGAGCAGTTCCCGCCCTCGGCAGGCATCGAGTACGCCCCGGACCCGCCCCATGTGGAGAGCGAGGAGATAGAGCGCGGTGACCTGGCCGAAAAAGGCTTTGGTCGAGGCCACGCCGACCTCCGGGCCGCAGTGGGTGAGCAACAGACCGTCGGCCTCCCGGGCGAGGGTGGAACCACGCACATTGCAGACCCCGAGTACGCGACCGCCGCGGGCCTGGACTTCGCGCATCGCCCGCAGGCTGTCGGCAGTCTCGCCGGACTGGGAGACCACGACCGTAAGCGCCGCTTCCTCGGCCAAGCGGGGGCTATAGAGGAATTCGCTCGCGTTCAAAGTATCCCCGGGCAGGGTAGTTAGTTCCTCCAGCATCATCTTGCCCAGCAGCCCGGCGTGGAAACTGGTCCCCATGGCCATGAAGCGCAGACGGGTGAGTTCCTTCAGGCTGGCGTCGTCGAAACCGAACTCGGGGCCGAAGTCCACGTCCCCCGAGGCATCACGGAGTCGGTCCAGCGAGGTGCGGGCCAGGACATCGGGCTGTTCCTCGATCTCCTTGAGCATGAAGTGTGGATAACCACCCTTCTGCGCCTGCTCCGGTGTCCATTCACAATGTTCCGGAGCGCGATCCAGGGCTTGCCCTCGGGGATCGAAGAGTTCCACGCCGCTAGCCTTCAACACCGCGCTCTCCCCGTTCTCGAGGACCAGGAACTCGCGCGTCAGGTGCAGCAACGCGGGCATGTCACTGGCGGCGTAGTTGGCATCCGGGGCGAGCCCGATCACCAGCGGCGAGTCGTGTCGGGCCACCACCAGACGGTCGGGAAAGGAAACGGCGGCGACGACCAGGGCGTAGGAACCGTGGGCGAGGGCCAAGGCGCGCAGGGTGGCGCGGTGCAGATCCCCTTCCTCGCGCAGGAAGTGGCCGACCAGGTGGGCCAGGACCTCGGAATCGGTTTCGGAACTGAAGCCATGGCCCTGGGCCTGGAGCATGCCCCTCAACTCGATGTAGTTCTCGATGATCCCGTTGTGGACCACGACCACTCTTCCGCTGTCATCCAGGTGGGGATGGGCGTTGCGGTCCGCGGGAGCGCCGTGGGTCGCCCAGCGGGTGTGGGCGACGGCCAGCGGAGCAGCGGGCAAACCATTGCTGGCCAGTTCTCGTTCCAGGACCTCGATCTTGCCTTGCTTGCGCCGCACCTCCAGGCCCTGGACGGAGAGGACCGCGAGCCCCGCGGAGTCGTAACCGCGGTATTCCAGGGTCTTCAGACCCGCGAGGACCGGGGTCGCCATGTCGCCTCGCGCTCCGATTCCGGCAACGATCCCGCACATCTCAATCGGCAGTGACCGCCAATCGAGCTCGGAAGTCCGGAATGGTGCGTTCCAATCCTTCTTCCAGCGCGATCCTCGGTTCCCATCCCAGCAGGGCGCTGGCCTTGGCGATGTCCGGTTGACGCACCTTGGGATCGTTCTCCGGCAGAGGGCGGTTGGCGATCGGCTGCTCCGTTCCGAGCATGGCCTGCACTTTCTGGGCGAACTCCAGAATGGTCATTTCACAGGGATTGCCGATGTTGACCGGATAGACTTCCTCGCTCTCCATCAGGAGCAGGATGCCTTCGAGCAGATCGTCCACGTAACAGAAGGAGCGCGTCTGGGAACCGTCCCCGAAGACCGTCAAGGGTTCTCCCCGCAGGGCCTGGGAGATGAAGGCGGGCAGCACCCGACCATCGTCCAGACGCATGCGCGGCCCGTAGGTATTGAAGATCCGCACGATCCGGGTCGCGGCGCCGTGATGCCGGTGGTAGGACATGGTCAAGGCCTCGGCAAAACGCTTGGCTTCGTCGTAGCACCCCCGCGGCCCGACCGGGTTGACGTTGCCGTAATAGTCCTCGGTTTGGGGATGGACCAGGGGGTCGCCATAGCACTCGGAAGTCGAGGCGAGCAGGAACCGAGCCCCTTTGGCGAGCGCCAGCCCCAGGCAGTTGTGGGTGCCGAGGGCTCCGACCTTCATGGTCTGGATCGGAATCTTCAGGTAGTCGATGGGCGAGGCCGGAGATGCGAAATGGAAGATGCGGTCCAGGGGACCCGGAAAATGGATGAACTGGGTGACGTCGTGGCGAACGAAGGAGAAATGTGGTTCCCCATCCAGGTGAGCAAGGTTTCGGAGGTCGCCGGTGATCAGATTGTCCATCCCCACGACCTCGTAGCCGCGCGTGAGCAGCTTGTCGCAGAGATGGGAACCGAGGAATCCGGCGGCGCCGGTGACGAGAGCACGGGGCATGTCAGGAGTCGAGCAGGCGTTCGAGGTATCCGGTGTCGACCCTGCCGTTCACGAAGTCGGCTTGATCGAGGAGTTTGCGGTGCAGGGGGGTGGTATGGTGGATTCCGGGGCCCTCGGCGAGGACTTCCGCGAGCGGCCGGCGGGCGATCGGCAACGCCGGCTCGCGGTCTGTTCCATGGGCCACGAGCGTGGGTGTCATCGATACGTCGAAACGCGGGCGGTCGCAGCCAGACGCGCACTGAGACAGTGAGG
>CAYVRL010000260.1:0-4041 GCA_964454065.1 uncultured Planctomycetales bacterium
GTTTCCCTGGTGGGCTTGCCGATAGAGACCTGAATCCCTTGCCAGTTCGGGGGTTGCGGGGCATTCTGGAACCCAGCCGCTGCCGCACCCCACCCCCTCCGACCCGGTCCTCCCCGGTCGATCCCCATGTCGCACTCTTCTCTCCTTGGCACCTTCGCCCTTCCCGCGTTCCGGGACCGGCTGCCGCTCTTGCTGACCGCCCTGGGTCTCGCCCTCGGCGCCTGCTCTCCCGAAGAGGCGCCGCCGCCCGTGGCTCCCACGGAGACTCCGCCCCCCGTGGAGACCGCCACGGCTCCGCGGGAGGTTCCTGTCACTCAAGAAGCGGCCCCGGTGCCCGCGGTGCAGCCGCCGGTGATCGCGAAGGAGGAAGAAGCGCCCATCACCCCGCCCACCGCCGCGGACGACGGCCAGTTCCGCTTGCTTCCCAAACGGGAACGGGTTCTGACCGGGTGGGCGGTGGACAACGAGAAGCGGCGGGATCCGAACTACGACAATTGGCGCAGCGAAGTGTTGAACGGCAGTTCCGGCACGGCTCTCAAGGCCTTGTTGCCGGCCTTGCTCGACCGGGCGGGAGTGCGCAGTGCCGACTTGCCCGCCCTCCTTTCCGAGCAGGGCTTCGAGGGTTTCAGCGAACTCCGTCCCGACGGTCTGAAGGAAGTCTTCCGTAAGGGTGGGATCCAGGTCCTGCGCCCCACGACCATGCCGGTGGGGCTGCACCCCGTGACCGACCTTCCCGGACTCGTAAAGGCTCTGCGCGTGCCCTATCTTCCCGATGCGGAGATCGGCACCTTCTTCAAGATCATCAACATCGACATCCACGACGCTCACCACTACGCGACCCGGATCGTCGCCCATTTCGACGGTCCCGGACCCGATGGTCGTATCCAACAGAATTTGGATTGCGATCTGGAATGGGAGACCCTGGCCAACGACGAGGAAGTCCGGATCCGTTCCCTGGTGGTCGATTCCTTCGAGGAAATCCACTCCGCGCCCAAGCTCTTCGCCGATCTGACCCAGTACATCATGGGTTGGATGCCTTACTTCGAGAGCGAGATCCTGACTGGAGTGGGGGAATACCGTCACCGGAGCGACATGGTGATGGGTGAAGCCTTCGTGGGCGCCGAGGGCCTCGCGGTCGGGGACGTGAACGGTGACGGCTACGACGACGTCTATCTCCTGCAAGAAGGTGGACGCGCCAACCGCCTGTTGCTGCGTCGCCCCGACGGGCGCGTGACCGATGCCAGCGCCGCCTCCGGACTGGGCTTCCTCGAGAAGAGCCGCAGCGCCCTGATCCTCGACCTCGACAACGATCGCGACCAAGACCTGGCGGTTTCCTTGGGCCCGAACATCCTGCTCGCCTACAACGATGGGAACGGACAGTTCAGTCGTTTCGTGCGCCTCAAGGGTACGGGTACCGAATCCATCTACTCGATGAGTGCCGCGGACGCCGACAACGACGGTGATCTGGATCTGTACGCGGTCCGGTACACCGCCAACGGCCTGATCGGGGGTGTACCGACCCCTTACTACAACGCCAACAACGGGGCCACCAACCTCTACTGGCGCAATGACGGCGAACAGGGTTTCACCCTCGCCACCGAGGAAGTCGGCCTGAACGAGAACAACACGAAGTTCAGTCTCGCCTCGATCTGGGAGGACTTCGACGGGGACGGCGACCAAGACCTCTACGTGGCCAACGACTTCGGTCAGAACAACCTCTATCTCAACGATGGCGGACACTTCCACGACGTCGCCCCGGAAGTCGGGGCCGAGGACCAGGCCGCGGGAATGGGCGTCAGTGTCGCCGACTACGACCTGGACGGCGACCCGGACATCCTGATCAGCAACATGTTCTCCTCGGCCGGGCTGCGCATCGTGCCGCAGGACGACAAGTTCCTGGGAGGCAAGCAGGAGGAGGTCCATCAGGACTACGTGCGCCACGCCCGCGGCAATACGCTCCTCTCCAACAACGGGGACGGTACTTTCACCGATGTCACGGTGCCCGCTCACGTCGCGATCGGGGGCTGGGCCTGGGGAGCGGAGTTCGTCGATTTCAACAACGACGGTTACGCGGACATCTACGTCCCCAACGGTTTCATCACCAATACCGATACCCACGACTTGTGAAGTTTCTTCTGGCGACGCGTGACGTCGCAAAGCCCCGCCGGTACCCAAGCCACCAAGGCCTACACCAATGCCTGGGCGAGTCTTCACCACATGGTCTTCGACGAAGGCGCGTCCTGGAGCGGCCGCGAACGCAACCACCTGTTCCTGAACCTCGGGGACGGCAGTTTCTCGGACATCTCCACCCTCTCCGACGCCGATTTCAAGGGGGACGGTCGCGCCGTGGCGGTGGTCGACTGGGACGACGACGGGAGAATGGACTTGATCCTGCGTAGTCGTACGGGCCCTCGTCTGCGTTTCCTGCGCAACGTGGATCCCCATACCGGCCACTTCCTGGCCCTGGACTTGAGGGGAAGGACTTGTAACAAGGACGCGGTCGGGGCGCGGGTCACGATTCGCTACGGCGGCAAGACGCAGGCCAAGACCATCCACGTCGGGAGTGGTTACTTGTGTCAGACCAGCAAGCGACTCCACTTCGGGATCGGCGACGCCACCAAGGTCGACAGCCTGGAAGTGCGCTGGCCCGACGGGAGTACGGCTTCCTGGCGCGACGTCCCCGCCGACAGTCGCCTGGGCATCTTCCAGGGCGCGCCGCAGCCGGTGCAGCTACCCCCGCGCACGGCCCCGCAACTGGACCAGGCCGAGAGTATGCCGCTTGGACCCTCCAAGGAGGGAGTGGTGCGGGTTCCGCTCTTCGAGAAACTGCCGATGGATCCCCTGGCGCTTCCCTCCTACGCCAACGGCGCTCGTCGCTTCCGCGACCTGGCCGGCAAGGGGCCGGTGCTGGTCAATCTGTGGGGCATGAAGTGCGCCAACTGCTTGAAGGAGTTCGCGGACTTCCAGGGCCACGCCGAGGCCATCTCCGCCGCCGGTTTGCGCATCGTGCCGATCAACATGGACCTGGCCAAGGAGCACGGAGCCGAGCAGGATCGCCTGCGCAAGTTCGATTTGCCCTTGACCGAGGCCGGTTACGCCAACGAGCGCTTCATGTACGACTTGCAACGGCTGCTGGACCACGTGATCGGCGACGCCGACGACAGTCCCCTTCCTTCGAGCATGCTCCTCGATGGGAGCGGGCAGTTGGTGGCGCTGTATCTCGGGCGAGTGGATTTGCCCCAGGTGCTGGCCGACGCCGAGGCCTTGAAAGACATGGATCCCAAGGTGCCCGACGACACCAGACTGGTGGATGGTCGCCGGATCATCGGGCGGGCGCGCGACTACGCGCATCTCGCGGACAGCTTCCAGGAAGTGGGCTTGCCCGAGGAAGCGGCCTTCTACCGCGCTCTGGCCGCCAAGGCCCCCGGCCCCCAGTGATGGCCGACGAAGCCCCGCGCGCGAGCGGCGTCCCCCCGGCCTGGATCCGGATTCCGGAGGACCACCAACCGGACGGGGACAACGTCCTGCGGGTCCACGCGTTGCACCCCGCGGGGGGCGATGCCCATCTGCGCCTCTACCGCGCGGTGATGGCTTCCACCCCCGGTCTGTCCAAGGTGGATCGTGAGCTGGTCGCGTTGGAGGTCAGCCGCGCCAACGGTTGTCACTACTGAACGACCCACCATCGCCGCGGTCTGCGGCGGCTACTGAAGGACGACGTGCTCCTGGAGCGGATCGAGGAATCGGGGTGGGAGCAAGCCGATCTCGGTCCCCGCCGCGAGGCGCTACTCCGCTACGCCCTGAAACTGACCCGCGAGCCCGCGGCGATGCGCGCATCCGATCTCGAACCCCTGCGCGCGGTCGGCCTCGCCGACGAGGACATCCTCGCCCTGGCCGAGCTCACGGCCTACTTCGCTTTCGTCAACCGGATCGCCGACGGTCTGGGCGTGGCTCTCGAGGATCCCGCTCCCTGAGCGGCGCCCTTCCCTCGCCATCCTCCGCAGGGATCCGCCATCGGAAACATTCTGGAAACGGAATGGACAT
>CAYVRL010000261.1:0-4039 GCA_964454065.1 uncultured Planctomycetales bacterium
GGAGGTGGCTTCCGGTGGATGGAGTTCTGACGTGTGATGTTCCGATGTCTGCGCATGGGGGGGCGGGTCCGGGCCGAGTCCAAGGGGCCCGGCCATGGTTCCTGCTTCAGCTTCACCTTGCCGCTCGCCGGTCGCGATTCGGCAGGAGTCCTCGAGGCGGGAGATCCGGCCAGCCCGTGGCGCCTCCTGATCTGCGACGACGACGCCCTGTGGCGCACCGACCTGGCCGAGTTCCTGGCGGCCTCCTTGCCGGTCCACGTGGTGGCGGTGGGGGATCCAGAGAGCGCCCTGGAGGTCGCGGCGCGACGCCCTTGTCAGTTGATGCTCCTCGATCTCGCTTTCCCCGCGCAGAACCGGGGCGCCCATTCGGACGGCTTCGAGTTGCTGCGGGCCCTCGCCACGAGTCCCGCCACCATGCTCACCCCGAAATGGTTGGTGACCGCTCACGACCCGAGCTTCCTCGGCGCCGAACTGGAGCACGGCTGGCACGACCGCTATTTCGAGAAGGGCTCGATCCTGAGCGATCGGAAGGCTTTCGCGGAGGCGGTTCGGACCGAGATCGGGGCTCCCGACTCGACCTCGGAGGCTTCCTCGTGAGTCGGGTCCAGTTGGTCGAGGACGATCCCCTGGTGCAACGCTATCTGCGGGATCTGGTGGAACGTGTGGTGGGGGTTTCGATTAGCTGCTGGCAGCCCGGCGAATCCGTGCTCCAGCAAGCCCGGGAGCAGCGGCCCGAGCTGATCCTCCTCGACATCACCCTGCGGGGAGCGACCCTCGATGGTGCCCCGACCGACGGTCTGGAACTCTGTCGGCGGATCAAGGCCGAGTTCGGGGCGAGCGCCCCGGCGGTGATCCTGCTCACCGCTCGGGCCGGCCCCGACGAAGGCCTCGAGTTGCTCCAGGCCTCTGGCGCCGATGCCTACCAATCCAAGCCGATCCTCGACGAGGATTCCTTCCTGCTGCAGCTACGCGAGTTCCTGGAGCAAGGCTGACCAGGCCGCCGCCTCCCGCTGGGGATCGTGCTCGCGGAGGACTCGTTCGCGAAGCGCCGCCCCCTTCTCCCGTGCCCGTTCGGGATCGTCCAGCATGGGGAGCAGGGCCGCCCGCAGTGCGGAGGGGTCTTTCCACAAGGAGTCGGGCCCCGGGAACTCGCGGTGGACCGGGATGTCGCGGGCGAGGACGGGAATCCCCGCAGCGGCGGCTTCCAGCAAGGCGTTGGGTGGGCCGCCCTCGGCCAGGCTGGCGCTCAGGACCACTCGCGCGGCCCGCAGCTCGGCGCCCAGCTCGGTCCGGGAAACGGCTCCCAGCCAGCAGGCGTAGGAGTGTTCCCCCAGACACGCTCGGAGACGCTTTCCGGCCTCCAACTCCAGCTCCGGGCCGAGGATCCGCAAGCGCAGGCCGGGTCGCTCGGCGGCCAGGGGGGCCAGGGCCTCGACCGCCTCCCAGGGGGCCTTGACCATGCGGATCCCGCTGGGGAGGAGGATGCGCTCCTCGCCTGTTGGGGCGGGGGGGACCGTTTCCTCGGCGCTTTCCGGCAGGGGCAGGACCGCCTGGGGGATCACCCGCAGCTTGGTCGCGCATTCGGGGAAGAAGCGCCGGGCGCGGGCGGCGGGGGCCTCACCGAGAGCCACGCAGGCGTCGGCGGCGGCGACCGCGGCGTGGGCGACGGGGAGAACGTCTCCGCGCAGATCGGTACCGGTGTAGAGCACCACGAGTCGTCCCCCGAGCCGCGCGCGCAAGGCCGCCGCCCGGGGGCCGCAACGGAGGGCGTGCAGGGCCACCCAGAGATCGGGGGCGCGGTGCGGGGGAGGATCGTCCACGCCGATGCGCTCGCAGCGATGACCGATCCGCTCCAACCCAGCGGCCAGACGGGCGGCGGTCACCGCGTTGCCGCGCGGAGCGGTCGTCGCGCAAGGGAGGAGGAAGAGGATCCTCAAGGAACCGGCTCAGCCCGCTGCCAGGTTCAGGAGGAAATCCGCGTTGTTCTCGGACTTCTCCATCCGACCGATCAGGAGTTCCATGGCTTCGACCAGGTTCATCTCGTTCAACACCTTGCGCAGCAGCCACACTCGCTGGAGTTCCTCCTTGGTGAAGAGGAGGTCCTCCTTGCGGGTGCCGGAGCGATTGATGTCGATCGCGGGCCAGACGCGGCGGTCGGCGAGCTGCCGGTCCAGGACCAGCTCCATGTTGCCGGTGCCCTTGAACTCCTCGAAGATGACCTCGTCCATCTTGGAGTTGGTGTCGATCAAGGCGGTGGCCAGGATCGTCAGCGAGCCACCGTCCTCGATGTTGCGGGCCGCCCCGAAGAAGCGCTTCGGTTTCTGGAGGGCGTCGGCGACCAGACCCCCGGTCATGATCTTGGAGTTCGACGGCGCCTCGTTGTTGTAGGAGCGCGCCAGGCGGGTGATCGAATCGAGCAGGATGACCACGTCCCGGCCCTGTTCGACCATCGCCTTGGCTCGTTCCAGGACCATCTCCGCGACCTGGATGTGTCTCGAGGGCGGTTCGTCGAAGGTGCTGGCGACGATCTCCCGAGTGTCTCCGGGGACGGTGCGGGAGAAATCGGTGACTTCCTCAGGGCGTTCGTCCACCAGCAGGATGATCAGATGGCACTCCGGGTGCAGGCGCACGATGGCGTTGGCGATCATCTGCAGGAGCACGGTCTTGCCGGTCCGTGGAGGAGCCACGATCAAGCCCCGCTGCCCTTTACCGATCGGAGAGATCAGATCGATGATCCGGGTTTCGATCAATTCCTTCTCGGTCTCCAGCCCCAGGCGTTCGTCGGGATAGAGGGGCACCAGGTCCGAGAAGGGCGCGAGTGCGAGTTGGGCTTCCGGGTCGCCGCCGAAGACCGTGAGGACTTCGTGGAGGACGAAGATGGAGTGATCGTCGGCGGGCGGCAGGAGCACGCCACTGACTTCCTGGCCCGAGGAGAGACTGTGTTTCTCGACCAGAGCGGGATGGAGCAGGGCGTCCGTGTCCGCGTTGGGGGTGTAGTCGTTGACGCCGTGGCGCAGGTATCCGGAGCCGTCGGGCAGGATCTGCAGCGCTCCCTTGGTGAAGAAGACCCCTTCCTTCTCCATGCGGGCGGAGACCAGACGGCGCAGGAGAACCCCTCGCGGATGGTGATAGGGGTTCTCGATACCCTCCTCCTCGGCCAGTTCTTGCAGATCGGGCAAGGACAGGCGCAGCAAGGTGGAGAGGTGGAGTTCCGGCTTCTTGCGCTTGCGCGCGAAGTACTTGACCTGGGAGGGATCCCAGGGTTCGGTGGGGGGCGGTGCCTGGGCCAGGACCGGGAAGGCCCCGGAGGGACGCAGGGTGGCGGTGGAGCCGCGGCGGCGGCGGCGCCGCCGGCGGCGGGAGCTGGTGCCGGTCTTGGGTTCGGGGACCATGTGGGTGGTGATTGGGCCGGAGGACGCGCGATAGGGATGGCGGTCCGCGGTCTAGGGAGAGGACTCTTCGTTCCCGTGCGGCCAGCGGCTGTCGAGGGGCCGCGGAGGAAGAGCGAGGAGCCGGTCTCGCAGGGCGCCGATTTGGAGGCGCAGGGCAGCGAGATCCCGACTGTTGTCCAGGATAGCATCCGCGCGCTCTTCTTTCAGGGCCAGAGGGGCTTGAGCGGCTTCCCGAGCGGCCCATTCCGCGGCGCTCCAGGCGTGGCGCTGCATCGCGCGATCTCTGCGGAGATCGTCAGGGACCTGGATGAAAACCAGGAAGTCGCAAGCTCTCCATAACCCCCTTTCGAGGAGCAAGGGGACGTCCAGGACGGCCCAACAGGGGCCTCCCTCCTCCTCCAGGTCTCGCAAACGCCGGAGCAGGGCGCACCGGACCTCGGGGTGGAGGATCCGTTCCAGGCGCTCTCGGGCGTCGGAGTCGGAAAAGACCCGGGCCGCCACCGCGCGGCGATCCAGGAGGCCGTCGGGGCGTCGGAGTCCCTTTCCCAGGGCCCGAGCGACTTCCGCGGCGACCTCGGGGTTGGAGAGGAGGCGGCTCACCTCGGCGTCGGCATCAAGTGGGAATCCAGGCCCAGGAAGGACTTCCG
>CAYVRL010000262.1:0-4034 GCA_964454065.1 uncultured Planctomycetales bacterium
GCCGCAGAGGGGTTGCCATGCTTTTCGCCGCCCTTCCTGCAAGCTTCCTCGCCGCCGCCCTGCTCCAGGGCAGCCCCCGGCAGAACGCCGGCATCCAGCGGGTCTGGAACACCCTGAAACCCGCCAAGTTGGACAGTACCGGCCTGGAGCGGGAGGGGCGCAAACCTCTGCTCCCGCCCCGTCCTGCGCCCGCCCCCGGCTCTCCAGGAAAGGGCTCCCGTGGCTCCAGATCCTTCGAGAAGAGCGACCAGGTCCCCGGGGAGAGCCTGGATCGCCGGATCCAACCCTGGGAGATCGATGCCGGTAGTGGCCAGGTCGGCATCCAGCGCCGGGGATCCCCGTCCGGGGGAGCTCTGGGGCCGGGGGGACGCGGAACCGCGGGAGGAGGGAGCACCGACAGTCGTTCCGGCGGTTCGGGGAACAAGGGCACCTCGCTGGGAGGGAACGTGACCGGAGCGGGTGGGGGCCGCTCCGGGCTGCTCGGGGGCGGCGGGGCCGGGCTCCTGCAACCCCCGATGGCAATGGCGCGTGGTGGCGACTCCTTCCGAGTGGATGTCGCCGCCACATTGCCGCCCCTCGCCGGTCGCCTGCGCGGGGTGGCCAACCTCGGCGGATCGCTCCCGGCGATGGAGATCTACGCTCTCTCCGGGGTGCAAGGGGGCCTGATGCGGTCCAACATGTTGATGTACACCGAGAAGCCGGGAGAGGATGCCGGACGCGCGGTGCGCCAGGCCCACTCCTACGGGATGAAGGCCCTCATCACCGTGGTGGGAACGCCCGAGGACCTGGCGAGTTCCACCGAAGGTGACGACCTCATCGGCGCCATACCCGCTTTCGCACGCAGTGTCCCCACCGATCCCCAGGCCTGGGCGGATCGCGTGGTGGACGCGATCGCCGAGATCCAGCTCCAGTACCAGGATCTACCCGATTACGTGGAGATCGGCAACGAACCCGACCGTCCCGAATACTGGAACGGCACCCTCCAGGACTACTTGACCCTCTACGAACTCACCTCCCAGGCCGTCAAGGCGGCCTTCCCCAGCGTCCAGGTGGGCGGCATGGGACTGGCCGGCGCGGAATCCGACATGGGGGGAGAAGAGAGCGCCCTGTTCGCGTTGATCGACGACGCGGCGAACCGTGCCTTGCCTTTGGACTTCCTCTCCTGGCATAGCTACGGCGTGGGCGCCCAGCTCCGTTACACGCGAATCGGCTCCCGCCTGCGCCAACGACTCCAGGCCCTGGGGTTCCGGAACAGCGAGGAACTGGTCACCGAGTGGAACATCCTCCCCAATACCATGTTCCACGGCGAGGACTTCGATGGATCCCACGCCGCCGCCAACATGGTGGCCTTCCTCGACTCTGCCGTCGAGCAAGGGATCTCCGGGAACTGCTTCTTCCTCCTCTACGACACGATGGACCAGGGAGGTGTCCAAGACCTCCAGGGCAAGGGCCTCGGCGCCATCACCTCGCACGGGGTCAAGAAACCGGTCTTCCGGATGATGGAATTCCTCGGTGAGATGGCCGATCAGAACCAGTGCCTGGTTCGGGCCCCTCGGAACGAGTACGCGGTCAATGTGATCGCCACCCGGACCGGGAACACCCTGCGACTCGCGATCAGCAACGACGTGGTGGATCCCGACTGGGTCTGGGCCAACGGCTGCCGAGAGATCGGCCTCCTGCCCGGAGATACCGCGGAAGCCATCGGGCGCATGGGCGCCTCCCTGGAGAACCCGCCCAGCCACGCGGATCTGATCGCTCATGGCTACACCGAACAGCAAGCCGACGATCTCATGGACCTCTTCGACCGCATGACCGAAGCCAATGCGCTGACGATGGAGAATCGGCACCTCACGATCACCCTCGAAGGAAGCTCCGCTCCGAGCCTCGGCCCGTCGTGGCTGATGGACAGCGGCCACAACGCGCCGGCGACTCACTTGAGCGAACTCGAGCCCTACTTGCAGCAGGCCGAGGATTCCGCGATGGCGGCAGCCACCCAGGCGGTGAACGATGCCCTGCTCGCCAACGGAATCGTGGCCCCGACGGGCTTCGTCTGGAGTTCCGATCCGGCCACCCTCGCAACTTCCCTCGGCATCCCGGAGAGCTCCGCGGAACAACTCATCGCCCTCGCGGGACGAACCCTACGCAACACCCGCCTGGACGACTCGAACTTCCTGAACACCCTTCCTGGAGCCGCACTGGAACGGCAGAGCGCCGTCGAAGCGGGAGTGGAACTGAACGGGAACACCCTTTCGTTGAGCCTGGAACCGAACGCGGCGATCGTCTTGGAGATCAATCTCTGAGATAGCGGTAGACCCCACGCTGGCCCGGAGTCTCCTCCACCATGACCTGGAGACTCCGGGCCTTCAGGTTCGGGAAACGCTCCGCGAGTCGATGGAGGAGTTCCCTCCCGATCCAGGAGGCGAGGTTTTCGGCAGAGCTGTTGTTGATGGGGAGGACGAGCACGTCCGCCTCGGGCGCAGCGTAATAACGGTCGCGGTAGCGGACCTCCACCACCCCATCGGTGCGGGTTTCCAAGCGTAGTTCCGGGTGCGCGCCGGGGAGGATCCAATGTTCGTCCAAGTCGTCCAAGAGTTCCCGGACCACCGGTTTGACGCGCTTGAAGTCCAGGACCAGACCGTGGGGGCCGAGTTCCGCCCCGACCTCCACGTAGACCCGGTAGTTGTGGCCGTGGAGCCGCTCCGCGCTCCCGTCCGGAAAGATCAGGAAATGCGCGGCGGAGAACTTCAGGTACTCCTTGTCGACCTGGATGAACCAGTTTTCCATGGGGTGTGGGAGGATACACTCGCAGGAGGGGTTCCGCCTCGCCTCGCCACTCGATTCCTGCCATGCCCGATGCCACCACAGCCCTCTCGCCGAGCTCTGAAGAGTTGTCCGAACCCGCTCTCCTCCTGAAATACATCCGTTGTCGGGTCGAACCGGGCGCGGAGGCCGCTTTCTCGCGCGGACAGGAGGCCTGGCGGGGCCTCTCCGGCCTCCCGGGTTTCCGGGGCCAGATCGGCGGCTGGAGCCAACAGGAAGAAGGCCTCGGGGTGATCCTCGCTCTCTGGACCGATCGAGCCAGCGAGGAGCGTTTCATGAAGGAAGAACACGGTCCTCTCTTCCAGCGCAGCGGCCAGCAGTCCCTGCTCCGAAGTCTCTCGGTGGATCGCCTTGCCTTCGTGGAAGGCATCGAATACCCGGCTCCACGGCCGGAGCAGGGTCCTTTCCGCGGCATCGGCGTGCTCCGTATCGCCGAATGCCTGCTCTTCCCGGGCCGGGTGGAGCACTTCGTGCATTCCCAGGAACGGGTGTGGAATCCAGCCATGCATGCTCATGGAGTCCTCACCACCGGTTTCTGGCAGGATCTCGATCGACCCTTGCGCTTCCTGGTCGCCACGCTTTGGACCGATCGGGATGCCCACCTCGCCTGGCGGCGCAGCTCTGCCTTCACCGAGTGCTGGAAACGCGCCGGCGTGGAGGAGGACTGCGAGTCCGTCACCGGACACGTGGTACCGGTGGAGAAGGAATTGTGCGTGGACTGGAAGCGCGGCTGATCCCCCCCGCGGGTCCCTCGTCGGCCCCGTCGTCCTGGCTGGGCCCCTGGGTGGGCCCCTGGGTAGCTCTCCTCGCACTCAGCGCCTGCGGCGGCGGACCGGCCTCTGCCACCGCCTCCGCGGAAGCGGCCGCGGCCGCGGCCGCGACCCACCCCCGCAACTTGCTGCTGGTCTCCATCGACACCCTGCGCGCCGACCACCTCGGCTGTTATGGCTATCCCCGAGCGGTCTCGCCGCGCTTGGACGCCTTCGCGGCCGCCGGAATCCGTTTCGAGTACGCGATGGCCCCGGCCCCCTATACCGCCACTTCCCACACCAGTCTCTTCCTCCCCCTCTACCCCGCCTCACCCCACCTCGAGCACAAGACGCGCTCCCCCTATCGCCCCAACGTTCCCGCCCCTCCCCCCCCCGGCGCCCACCCCCTCCCAGGGCCCCCCCAGCACCCCGGTCCCCACACCGCCGCGCGCCGCGGCAGAGTAC
>CAYVRL010000263.1:0-4020 GCA_964454065.1 uncultured Planctomycetales bacterium
GGACTTCCACCCCAGGATGGTTCTCGGCCCAATCCAAGGCGGCATCCGGCCCCAGGACGTAGAGAGCGGTGGAGAGGGCGTCGGCGCGGCCCGCCTCCTCGGCCCAGACCGTGACGCTGCCGAAGTCCGGAGCGGGGCGACCGCTGCGCGGATCCAGCAAGTGGCCGAAGGCTCCGCCCCGCTCGCCGTTGCCGCTGGTTGCCAGGGAACCGCCGGGGATCTCCACCGCGAGGAGGAGCCGCTGCCGGTCGCGGGGATCGGCGACCCGGAAGCGGAAGGGGCCGGGGCCGAAGCAAGCGATCTGTCCTCCGAGGTCCAGGACCGCGCTCCGGGCGCCGGCCGCGCGGGCCGCCGCCAACGCCGCGTCCAGACCCCGACCCTTTCCGAAGCCCCCCTCGTCGATCCCCGCTCGGGGATCCAGACGGCGGATTCCCGTGGCGAGGAGCGCGAAGTGGCGGCGCCCGCTGGCGGCCCAGGCGACGCGGAGCGCGGCCTCGCTGGGGCGCTTCCCGCCCTCCCGCACCCCCCATGCACGGAGCAAGGGGGCCAGGGCCGGGTCGAAGGCGCCGCCCGTGGTCTCCGAAACCTCCCAGGCGAGTTCCAGATCGGCGCGCAGGGCCGGAGAAAGGGGATGCAGTTCGCCCACCGGAGCGCGGTTGACCGCGGCCAGTTCGCTGTCCGGCCCCCAGGTGGAGAGTCGTGCCTCGGTGGCTTCCAGAGCCCGCACGGCCGCTTCCGAGGCGCGCAGCGCGGTGGCGCGATCCGCGGCGCGGACTTCCAGGTCCAGGGAGCTGCCCATCACCGCGAGGTGGCGTTCCACTCCTTCCCCGTCCTGGGAAGGCGCGAGCCCGCCCAGGACGCTAACGCTAATGAGACCTAGTATCAACATGGCGGAAGAGGATAAGCCAGCGCTCGGGCAGTGCAAGCCTTTTTTCCGGTGGGGCGGGAAGGGGGAGCGGGTGAACTCGGGCGGGGCGATAATCGCCGACCCATGATCCAACGATGGCTGGAATCGCGCCGGGAGGGGCGGGAACAGAACGAGGCCGAGATCCGGGCCTTCGTGAGCGGGGTACTGGACGGCGGCGTGACCCGCGCTCAGGCTGCCGCCTGGTTGGCCTTCGTGCTCTGCCGCGGGATGAGCCGAGCCGAGACCGTGGCGCTCACCTTGGCCATGGCCGACTCCGGCTCCCGACTCCAGTGGCCCGAGGAGGGCGGGGAGCGGGTCGACAAGCACTCCACCGGCGGCGTCGGCGACAAGGTGTCGCTGGTTCTCGCCCCGCTCTGGGCGGCGCTCGGCAAACGCGTTCCGATGCTCTCGGGGCGCGGCCTCGGGATCACCGGCGGCACCCTCGACAAGATGGAGGCCATCCCCGGTTACCGAACGGATCTCCCGGTTCCGCGTTTGCGCGAGGTACTGGCCGAAGTCGGTTGTTTCCTGAACGGTCAGACCCCGGAACTCGCCCCCGCCGATCGTTTGCTCTACGCCCTGCGGGACGAGACTGGAACCGTTCCTTCCGTGCCCCTGATCACTGCTTCCATCCTGTCCAAGAAATTGGCCGAAGGGATCGAACGGCTGGTGCTGGACGTGAAGTGCGGAAGCGGCGCTTTCATGAAGACCCGCGCGGAAGCCGAATCCCTGGCCGAGTCGCTGCTCGCGGTCGGTCGGGGGGCGGGACTGGTCGTCGAGGCGCGGATCTCCGACATGAACGCGCCGCTCGGGCGTGCGATCGGGAACGCGCTGGAAGTCGAGGAGGCGGTGGCTTGTTTGCGTGGGGGCGGGCCGCGGGATCTGCGGGAACTGGTGCTCGAGCTGAGCGGCGATCCCGGGGCCGGAGCGGCGGCGCTGGATTCCGGGGCCGCATACGAACGTTGGGAAGCTCTGCTTCGCGCCCAGGGCGGCGATCCCGAGGCTCCGCTGCGGGGCGGGGGGTGCGCGGAAGAGATCCTGTACGCCGATCGCAGCGGCGTCCTGCGCGGTTGCGACGCCGGCCTGGTGGGGCGCGCCGCGTTTCTCCTGGGGGCGGGCCGGGCGCGCGCCGACGCCGAAATCGATCCCGGGGTCGGCATCTTGCTGGAAGCCCGTCCGGGAGCGGAGTTGTGTCCCGGACAGCCGTTGGCCCGGATCCTGCACCGGGATGGTCGGGGCCTCGAGCCGGCGCGCGAACTCTTGCGCCGGGCGATGCCGGTGGAGTGATCGGGTGAGGGAGCCCCCGCCGTTGCCCCGGATCGACTTCCTGGATCCGCGCTTGCTCTGGCGGCTGCGCCATGGTGGCGGGCGCGGTCAAGCCCTGGCGCGGGCGGTGGGATTGCGGGGTGCCCGTCCCGCCCCGACCGTCTTCGACGCCACGGCCGGCCTGGGCCGCGACGCCTTCCTCCTCGCCACTCTGGGGTGTCGAGTGCAGGCGGTGGAACGGGATCCGGGGGTCCACGCGGCGCTGCAAGAGGCTCTGCGGGCCGCCGAGGCCGATCCCGAAACCGCTGCCGCGCTCGGCCACCGCCTGCGTTTCCTCCTCGGCGACAGTCGCGAGGTACTCTCCGTTCTCGCCCCTGGGGAGCGCCCCGAGGTGGTGTTGGTGGATCCCATGCACCCCGCGCGGGGCAAGAGCGCGCTGGTCAAACTGGAGATGCGCCTTCTGCGTGCCCGGGTCGGAGACGATCCCGACGCCGCGGAACTGCTGGCGGTGGCCCGGGCCGTGGCTCGCCGTCGGGTGGTCGTCAAACGGCCCCGGAAGGCCCCGCCCTTGGCCCCGGGCGTGCATCACGGGCTGGCCGGTCGCAGTACTCGTTTCGATGTCTATCTGGTTTCGGAAGTAGAATAGGGATCTACCGCCGCGCTCCGGCGGTCGCGAGCCATGGGCAGCACCCACCCCGAACTCCTCGAGGTCCCGGAGGCGCGGGAAATCCGTGACTGGGCCACCGAACGCGGCATCCTGATCCTGGCGCACAGCTACCAGGACGGGTTCCTCCAGGACGCCGCGCATTTCGTGGGCGACAGCTTGGAACTCGCCCGTCGCGCCGCCGCTTCCCAACCCGAGGCGATCTGCTTCTGCGGAGTCCACTTCATGGCCGAGACCGCCGCGGTCTTGTGCCCTGAAGCCGAAGTCTTCGTCCCCGACATCGAGGCCGGCTGCTCGTTGGCCGATTCCTGCTCGGCCCCGGACCTGGTCCGTTATCGAGAACACTTGACCCGCAAGCTCGGCCGCCGCCCGTGGACCGTGGCCTACGTGAATTGCAGCGCCGCGGTCAAGGCGGAGTGCGACATCATCTGCACCAGCGGCAACGCCCGCGCGGTGGTGGAGAGCGTCCCCGACGAGGAACCGATCCTCTTCGTTCCCGACATGCACCTCGGGGGATGGCTGAACGAAGTCACGGGACGCGGCATGATCCTCTGGAACGGCTCCTGCCAGGTCCACGAACTGTTCAGCATCGAGACGCTACGGGCACTGCAAGCCGCTCACCCCGGAGCGATCACCCTCTCGCACCCGGAGTGTCCCAAGGCGATCCGCGACGCCAGCGATCGAGTACTCGGGACCGCGGGGATGCTGGAACTGGTCCGGGAGTCCACCGGCGAGACCTTCCTGGTCGGCACCGAGGGCAACATGCTCTATCGACTGCGCAAGGAAGCACCGCAGAACGAGTACATCGCCGCGCCGGGAGCTTCCTGCGCGTGCAACCTCTGTCCGCACATGCAGCGCAACACGCCGGAGAAACTCTGGGAAGCCCTGCACCGCCGCGCGCCGCGGGTCGTCGTGGAACCCGAACTCGCCGTTCGGGCGCGGAGGGCCCTGGAACGAATGCTCGCGGTGGTCTGAGACTCAGCGGGGGTGGGCCGAGAAGAAGGCCCACAACTCCTCGTTGGCGTCGATGTCCATGTTGGTGGGCTCGTTGGGGGGGAAGGTGGAGCCGTGACCCGGCCAGGAGTGGCCCCCGTCGAGCAGCCACCAGTAACGAACGTCCGCTCCGGTCATGGGTGCCGGAGCCTCGAAACGCTGCGCCTGGCCGCGCACTTCGGCGGGCACC
>CAYVRL010000264.1:0-4017 GCA_964454065.1 uncultured Planctomycetales bacterium
AGGTCGTACGCGAGGGGCCGGTCGACCCCCAGGGGGACATGGACGTCGTCGAACTGGAGCTGGCCCTGGCCGATCTCGAGACCCTGCGCCGGGCTCTGGAGCGGCAGAGGAAGAAGGCCCGCGCCGATCGGGCCGCCGCCGCCGATCTGCCGACCTTGGAGGAGGCGGTCGGGATGCTCGAACGGGGTATCCATCTGCGGCGCCGAGAGTGGAAGGAAGGAGAACGAAGGCTCCTGCGCTCGCTCCAGCCCATGACCCTGAAGCCGATGCTCTACGTGGCCAATGTCGCCGACGACGATCTGGCCGGGGAGAGCGATCTCGCCCAGCAGGTCGCCCACCACGCGGAGGAAAACGGCAGCGCCTGGCTCCCGGTCTGCGGAGACCTGGAACTGGAACTCCGGCGCATGGAGGAGGAGGATCGCGCCCTCTTCATGGAGGAGTTGGGTTTCGAGGAACTGGGGCTCCCGCGCCTGACCCGCGCTACCTACGCGCTCCTCGGCCTCCAGACCTTCTTCACCGCGGGACCGATCGAAATCCGCGCCTGGACGATTCACGCGGGCGATCCCGCTCCCAAGGCCGCGGGCGTGATCCACAGCGATTTCGAGAAGCATTTCATCCGCGCCGAGGTCTATTCGGTGGAAGATCTGGTGGAGTTCGGTTCCGAAGCCGCGATCAAGGCGGCTGGGCGGCTGCGTACCGAAGGCCGCGAATACCGAATGCGCGAAGGAGACATCGCCCATTTCCTGGTCGGGCGCTGAGTGCCCGGAGCTAGGATCTCCGGGAGCGTTCTCGCCGCGGCAGGTCGTCTCAACGCGAGGGGCCGCGGTCCTCGACCCGCAGGCCCATCAGGGGGCCGCGGAGTTCGATGCGCGTGACCCGGTGGAGGATCAGGCTGCGTGGAGTGGCTTCCGCGCAGCGCTCGGAACGGTGATTGAACTCTTTCGCCCAGCGGTGGGAAGCCATCGAGGTGGGTTCGCCGTTGAGGCCGTCCAGGAACAACCACAGCTCCCGACCATTTTCCAAGGTGACGATGGCGTGGAAGGAAACGCCGCCGCGCAGTTCCGGAGCATTCCGGAAGACGATCTCGAACTCGTGGGGTTCGCTGACTTCGGCGAGAACCCGTCCCGATCCCTGGCAGGCGACGACGGCGGGCGCGAGGGTCAGGAGCAGGGCGGCGCGGCGCAGCATCGCCTCCAGCCTATTGAATCGTCACCTGGAGTGCATCCGAGTCGTAACCGACCCCGCCGTCCAGGACCGCGGCCTCCAGGTAGAAGCTCCGGCCGGAGAGGGCGGGGTCGAGGGGACCGCTGCTCCAACTGGCCGCACCACTGGAATCGGTGGTGCCGTGGGCGACCGGGAAGGGGGCACCGCCCAGGTCCAGGGGCTGTCCGGCGATCACGGCTCCCCCGAGTTGGTCACTGGCGAACAGGTACCAGCTCGCGTTGGGTGGGGCGCTTCCGATTTGCCAGGTCCCCCCGCTTCCGGTCTGCACCGTGCCGGGTCCGCTCAATTGGATGCTGTCCACCCGGGCCGCCATCGCCACCGCAGCCGCGGCGTTGACCCGCCCGTAGCCGTAGTAGACGCTGTGTCCCTCGGAATCGTAGTTTCCGCCCGCTGGGTCGATCTTCTCGGCGGTCGTGAGGAGGACTGCCTTGGCCTCGAACCAGGTCAACCCTGGATTCTCGGAGAGGATCAGGAGCATGGTGCCCGCCGCGGTGGGGGAGGCGGAGGAGGTTCCCCCGAAACGATCGGTGTAGTCCCCGCTGCTGTAGCCCTTGCCACCCAGGCGGTCGGTGGTGGTGATCTCGTTGACGCCTCCATTGGAAGGGGCGCAGACATCGGTGCTCCATCCGAAGGAGGAATAGCTGGCCAGGACGGCCTGATCGGTGCAGGCGGTCACGGAGATGGTCTTCGGGTAGGTGACGTAGCCGTTCCCGGAGTTGTCGCTTCCGGAGTTGCCGGCGGCGAAGAAGATCATGGTGCCCAGGCCGCCGCGGCCGTTCGCCACGCAATCGTCGATCGCCGCCTGGGTGGCGGCGGGCAGCGGAGTGGGGAAGATCGGCCCCCAGGAGTTGTTGATCACCGAGGCGCCGCTCTGACAGGCGTAGGTGAAGGCATCGACCTCGTCCTGGGCAGTGGGGCCGACCAGGATGTACTCGGAGAGAAAACGGATCGGAATGATCGTGCACTGCTGGGCGACTCCGCTGATGCCGATGCCGTTGTTCCCATCGCCGGCCGCGACCCCGCAGACCGAGGTGGCGTGTCTCTCCTGGAAGAGGCCGAAGAAGTAGTCGCGGGCTTGCGGATCCCAGTCGTCGTCGAGCACGTCCACTCCCTGGAGGAGATTGTCGCGGAGGTCGGGGTGCTGGAGTTCCACACCGGTGTCGATGACCGCGATGCTGACGCTGGGATCTCCGCGGGTCAGGTCCCAGGCGCCGCTGGCGTCGATGTCCGCATCGGGCAGAGCGCCGTTCTGGCCCGTGGATTCCAGGTGCCACTGTTGGGGAAACAGCGGGTCGTTGGTCCCGGCCAGGGGTACCCGTTGCAACTGGAAGTCCGGAACCGCGAACTCGGCGTCTCCGTTCTGGTAGATCCGGTTGGCGATCGCGAGTGGGTCGGCGCCGTGAGGGACGCGGTAGACCACTCCCGGATTGACGGTATAGGCCAGGCGACCGCTTTCCCGCAGCCCCACGGTCGCGTCGTGAATGCGCTCGGCGGAGGTGCCCGGCCGCCAGCGGACCAGGATCTCCTCGGTCAGGAAGTAGGGTTCCTCTCCGGCCAGCAGTCGCGGACTCGCGGACATCACTCCGTCCATCTCCCGGATGCGCGCGGCGAGGCGCGTGGCCGCGGTCGATGAGGTGCCCGGGGCGGTGTCCAGATAGACGGTATGCCCCGGGAAGTAGACCGCCCTATCGGCTCGATCCCGGGCGAGGCCGGGGATCGCGCGGATCCGGTCCCTTACCGCGGATTCGGAGAGGCGGGGCTCGAAACGGACTCCGAGGCGGCTCGGATCCACTCGCAGCGGAATCCAATCCGGCCCATTCCAGTAGCCGAGGGGGGTGGGCAGGGCCGCGGGGGCGGGGGAAGGGGACTGCGGGGCTGCAGCGAGGAGGAGCAGGGGGAGAAGGAACGGGCTCATGATTTGGACCCGACACGGGCCGGGGTGGATCCAGCCTAGCAAACTCGGGTCCTCCTCCGCCAAGGGGGGAGGGGCTTCCCTCAGCCCAGGAGCTCGTCCAGCTCGCCCTTGCTGTGGAGAGCCGCGAGATCGTCGTACCCGCCGATCAGACGCCCGTCGATGAAGATCTCCGGCACGGTGCGGCGGCCTCCGCTGCGCTCCATCATTTCCTCCGTCCGTTCGGGAGCGACGGAGAGGTCGATCTCCTCGAACTCCTGGCCCTTGGAAGCGAGCAGCTTCTTGGCCATCTGGCAGTAAGGGCAGGCGGTCTTCGTGTAGATCTCGATCTTGGCCATTTTCCTCGCCGCGGGGGTGAAACGCGGTGTTCCGTGTCCCATAAGCCAAGAGCCATGGCCATGCAACGAACGGAACTCGAGAAATCGGTGGAGGACGCCCTTCCCGGCGCCCGCTGCCAGGCGCGGGATCTGACCGGCACCGCCGACCACTGGGATCTGCGGGTGGTCTGGCAGGGCTTCGCCTCGCTGGACCGGCTGGCTCGGCATCGCGCTGTATTGGAGATCCTCCGTCCCTACATGGAAGGGGGCTCCGGTGCGATCCACGCGGTCCAGATCCAGACCCTCCTTCCCGAATCCTGACCCCCCCTCCCATGACCCTACGCGAACGACTCGAGCACGCGATCCAGGAGAACCGAATCCTCCTCTTCACCAAGGGCAACAAGATCTTCCCGCGTTGCGGTTTCTCCGCCGCGGTGATCGCGATCTTCAACGAACTCGGCCACCCCTTCGAATGCATCGACGTACTGGCCGATCCCGAGATTCGTCCTACTTTGGTGCAAATTACCGATTGGCCCACGACCCCCCAGGTCTTCATCGATGGGC
>CAYVRL010000265.1:0-4004 GCA_964454065.1 uncultured Planctomycetales bacterium
CCAGCCGTTGTCACGAACAGATCCTGGAGGAGTGGTCGAGCAGTGCCCATCGCTATTCGACGATGGATGCCGGCTTCCAGGTCATCCAGAACGTGATGGCCAAGCAGAACGGACCGGTTTCCACTCGTTACTGCGCGGGTTGCCATGACCCGATCTCGCTCTTCTCGGGGACGAAGTTCATCGGAGTCGACGATCTCAGTAGTTTGGACGGATACCAGGAAGGGATCTCCTGTCTGGCTTGCCATGCGATCCAGGAGACCGACGTCAAGGGGAACGCCAACTACGTGATTGCCCAGCCCCAGCGCTATCTCTTTGAACTTCGCCAGGGGTCAGCGGCCAAGTTCCTGAGCGATTTCTTGATCCGCGCCTATCCCGCTCAGCACGTCGAAACCTTGTCCCGGCGCATGTTCAAGGCGCCCGAATTCTGCGCCGCTTGCCACAAGCAATTCATCGACGAAGAAGTCAACAAGGTGGGCTGGGTACAGCTCCAGAATCAGTACGACGATTGGAAGAACAGCCGCTGGCACCACAAGGACGATCCGAGCAAGACCATCGAATGCCGGGAGTGCCATATGCCCCTCCAGGATTCCACCGACCCCGCGGCCGGTGACGAGGTGGACGCCAACCGCAGCGCCCACGACGGCAAGCACCGAAGCCATCGTTTCCTGGGTGGCAATCAAGCGATGCCCGCGATGCTGAAGCTCCCCGGCGCGGAAAAGCAATGTTCCCTGGTGGAGAAGTGGTTGCGCGGCGAGATCGAGATTCCAGAGATTGCCGAGCGCTGGACCGAGGGTCCCGCGGTCCCGATCGAACTGGAACTCCCCGAGGAAGCTCGACCGGGAGAGACCATCCCCATCCGGATCCATATGCTGAACAACAAGGTCGGCCACGAGTTCCCCACCGGTCCGCTGGACATCATCCAGGCCTGGCTGGAGGTGAAGGTCGTGGACGAACGGGGAAAGGTGATCTTCCACTCCGGAATCGTGGATGAGAATCATTTCGTGGAAACCGGTTCCTTCATGTTGAAGGCCGAGCCCGTGGATCGTTACGGGAACCTCATCGACCGGCACAACCTCTGGGAGATGGTCGGGGTTCGTTTCAAACGGGCGATGTTCCCGGGGGCCGCCGAAGTGGCCACCTACGAGGTGCCCTGCCCGGGAGCGCGGGAGGCCTCCGCCGCCTCGATCCCGCGTACGGAAACTCGTGCGCTTGCGATTCCTCCGGATGTGGTCGGCGAGTTGACGGTCCAGGCCAGGTTGCGTTACCGCAAGTTCGACCAGTACCTCTTGAACTTCGCTTTCGGCAAGGACTCCGGGCTCACCGCCCCGATCGCCACCCTTTCCACCGCCGCAGGCAGCATTCGGATCCGCCAGTCTCCGGCCGAGAGCGGCGGAGATTAGCGGCGTGGTCTTCTGGCGTCGTCGTACCTTGCGTCGGCTCAGTCTGCTGGGGCTGGGCTTCGTGGGGATCGTTCTCGCGCTGGTCTCGTGGCCCAAGGAGGAGAAAAGCTACGTTCCGGGTGAACGCAGCCCCGGGATCACGGATTCCTTGGCTCGCGGGATTCCCGCGGACCATCCCCCGGTCCACTTCACCGAAGTCGCGAAGGAAGCGGGCATCGATTTCCGGCACTTCCCCGCCCAGCGCCGTGGCCGCCTGCCGGAGGACATGGGTTCGGGGGTCGCTCTGGGGGATGCCGACGGAGACGGTTGGACCGACGTCTTCCTCGCCAATCTGGCGGGTCCACTCTCTGGAGCCACGCGGGGCTGGCCGGACGGGGGCGGAAGCTGTGCCTTCTTCCACAACCTCGGCAACGGGCATTTCGAGGACCTGAGCGAACCTTCCGGCCTGGCTTTGCGCGCCCTTGCCAATGGGGCCGCTTGGGTGGACGTGGACGGTGACGGCGACCTGGATCTTTTCGTGAGCACCTATGGGCGTTGTTACCTGTACCGGAACGACGGCGATCTCCACTTCGTGGACCGGAGTACGGCTTCTGGTGTGGATGCGTTCGAGGGTTTCTGGACCGGGGTGGCGGTCGGCGATTACGATCGCGACGGGGACATGGACCTCTACGTGTGCGGTTACGTGGAATTCCGCGCCTCGCTCGCGGCCGGAAAGGGGGCGATGAAACAGTACGGGACCGCCATCCCGGCGCTCCTCAACCCCTCGGTGTTCGATCCGGAGCGGAACCTCCTTCTGCGCAACCGGGGGGATGGAACCTTCGAGGAAGTCGCGGAAGCCGCTGGGGTCCAAGGAGACCGCGGGCGCAGTTTGGGGGCGGTGTTCGCCGATTTCGACGGGGATGGACTGTTGGACCTCTACGTGGCCAACGACGTTTCCGACAACGCTTTGTACATCAATCGCGGAGACGGGAGCTTCGAGGACCGGACCTCGGAGGCCTTGCTCGGTGACTACCGGGGGGCGATGGGCATGGCGGTCAGCGATTTCGACCAGGACCAGGACCTGGATCTCTACATCACCCACTGGGTCGCGCAGGAGAATGCGCTCTATCAGAACGTTTCCAGTGAACTGGGAACCAGTGGGGAGCGGAGCGGCCCCCTCTTCATGGACCAGGCGGATCACTATGGATTGGGGCAGGCGGCGCTGGACATGGTCGGCTGGGGGACCGGTTTCTTCGATTTCGACAACGACGGCAAGCGGGACTTGTTCGTCATCAACGGGAGCACGATCCCCGACACCGAGGATCCGACCCAACTCGTTCCCCAGCTCCCGCAGTTGTTCTGGAACGCCGGTCAGGAGCGTGGCTTCTACGAGCTTGGCGCCGCCGCGGGGGATTACTTTCGTAAAGCGCGCGTGGGCCGCGGCGCGGCCCTCTTCGACTACGATCTGGACGGAGATCTGGACATCCTTCTCTCGTGTCACGGAGACCGTGCTTATCTGCTCCGTAACGACAGCCCTCGGGAAGGCCATAGCCTCCTCCTGCGCCTGCGTGAGGCGAGCGGCAACCGCTTCGCCCAGGGAGCGGCGGTGATCGTCCATTGGGCGGGAAAAGCGATGCTGGATCAACTCGGCGCGCAAGCTTCCTATCTTTCCCAGCACGCGGTGGGCGAATTGTCCTTCGGACTCGGATCTGCGGAGCAGATGGATTCGATCACGGTGCGTTGGCCGGAAGGCGGCACTTCCAACGCCGGACCCTTCCCCGCCGACCGCTTGGTCACTTGGGTTGAGGGGAGCCCGCCTCGGGTCGAGGCCCTTCCCGGACACCGCCGGGGTGAAGCTCGAGAACCTCGGACTCTGGACGAAAAACGACGTTTCTTCGTCCTCTTGCAAGGAGCCGCTCAGGCCCGGATCGCGGGCCGACTCGGAGAGGCGGAACGGGGTTATCGCGAGGCTCTTGCCCTCTGGCCCGGTCATTGGGACTGTCTCTATTATTTGGGAAACGTGCTTGCGGAGGAGGGCCGGGAGCGGGAAGCCTTGCAGTGTTTCGAGGAATTGGTTCAGGAACACCCCGAGAGCAGTCGCGCGTGGATGCAAATCGGGCGGATCCGGTTGCCGGGAGGGGATCCGGATCTGGATGCTCTGGATGCGGCAAGAGTCGCATTCCGGCACTGCTTGAAACTCAACCGAGAGGAAAGTCTGCCATTGGTTCAGCTCGGACTCGTCGATCTCCTGGAGGGGGATTTGGAGAAGGCCGAGCAACGTTTCGAGGGGGCGGCGCGGCTCAATCCGCGCTCCGTGGCCGCTTCCTGGTATCGAGGATGGATCGCCTGGCTGCGCGGGGATCGCCCTCGGGCTCGACTACGACTTCAACGGGCTCATGAACTGTTCCGGGAAGAAGATGGGAACGAGGCGGCGAACGTGGACTCTCCGGTGGACCGTTGGCGTTCCCTCCCCTCGCGGCCCATCGATCCAGTGGTGGAATACGCTTCCCTCCCCTCGCCGCGCTGAGGGCGGTTTCGATCACCGGGGTTCCAGCCCTTGTTTCGTGGATTCCAGCGCTTAGGGTCGCCCCAAGAGGGGCCGGACGGGCCGGTCCTAGGAACATC
>CAYVRL010000266.1:0-3997 GCA_964454065.1 uncultured Planctomycetales bacterium
AATAACGATTAGCATGGCCGATGATGAGTGTAGATGCCAATTTCGGTGCCAGGGAGAATAGGATTCCGTTTTCACCTAACAGCAGCCCCAAAGCATGGAGGATCTGAGTACTGGATCGATGACCGCGGCCGCTTTGAGTACCCTCGCCATCGCCAAACAGGGAGCGGGCCGCAAGCTGTCCAAGAAGTTGCGGAAACGGATCGACACTCAGATCGCGGCCGGCTCGAAATGGTTGGCGGAACACTGGCGAGTGGATGGCAACCCCGGCCATCCTTCGGGAGGTCCGTGGCAGTACCACTACCTTTACGCCCTCGAACGGATCGGAAGTTTCCTGGGCATGGAGCGAATCGGGAATCACGATTGGTATGGAGAGGGAGCCTCCTGGTTGCTGGAGCACCTGCAAGAGGACGACCGCTGGAGTGACGGGGTCGGAGAAGAAACCGCGACTTGTCTAGCGCTGCTCTTTCTGAAGCGAGCGAGCGCTCCCGTCACGGGGGTGAGCAAGGGACGGGTTCATGCCTGGGGTGAGGCCGATTCCTCCCGCCCGGTCTCGCTGCGGGTCACGGGCGAATACCAGTACACCCTTTGGATCGTGGGTTTCGGAGAACAGGTCTTGCGGGAGAATGCCTGGCCCCAGGATCAGGGAAAGGGACTACGCGTGGTGAAAGTCGATTACATCGGATACCCTCCTCACGGAGGCCCGGAAGTCCTGCTGGCGAGCGTGGCCGGGAATCCCGACCGCCCCGAAGCATCGGGGTGGCATCACCAACATTCCTTCCGCCGTGGCGGCACCTGGCGGCTTCAGGCTCGGGTCACCGTTCGGCTTCCTCCCGATTCCGCCGATCCAGAGGCGGAGCCCGAAGAGCGGGTTCTGGTCTCCCAACCGCTGTTCGTCCCGATCCGCGCCAATCTGAGTGCGGAGCAGCTCGCTTACGCGAGCGATGAGGCGCGGGATCTCTTGTTGCACCACACCCGTTTCGAGGTCCAGGCTTCCAGTCAACTGGACGACCAGCACCAGGCCGATTTCGTGGCCGATGGAAGTTTCGCTCGGGTGTGGCTCTGCGCACGGGGTGACGAAGAACCCAGCCTGTCGTTCCATTTTCCCAAAGGAGTGAAAGCGCACGAACTGGTCTTGGGGCATGCCTTCACCCGTCGCCGCGAAAGGAACTGGCCGGGGCCTGCGGAATTGGAGATCTGGCTCAACGGAGATGCCAAGGTGATCGAGTTGCGGATGGATCCCGACCCGCGGCGGAAGACCGTGGTCCCCCTCCCCAAGGGTCTGGTCTTGCGGCGCTTGAAGATCCTGATCACTCGCCAGAGCGACGGTCGGGTGGGCCGGGACCCCATTGGTTTCGGCGAGATCGAACTGCGTTAGTCGCCGACCGGGGAGGCCGCAGCGTCCGCAAGTCGGCGGCCGTTCCTGCCCTTCGCGAAGCGATGGACGGCGGCGGGCGAGTAGCGGAACCCGAGGGGCTGGCCCTCGCGCAGCTCGGGGTGGGTGCCGCAACGGCAGATGTAGATGGGTTCTCGGCCAGACACGCGGAAGTAGAGATCGGTCCGGTCGCCGAGTTCCTCGATCAGCTCCAGTTCCCCGCGCAGGAGGGCTGCCGGGTCGTCGGCGGGGAGAGGTTGTAAGGCTTCGGGACGGATTCCGAGGACCGCGTCCGAGTCGATGTCCTCGAAGAAGTTCATCGGGGGGGAACCGACGAAGGAGGCCACGAAGCGGTTGGCGGGCCGGGCATAGACCTCGGCGGGAGTGGCGATCTGTTGGACCACCCCGTCCTTCATCACCACCAGCCGGTCGCCGAGGGTCATGGCCTCCTCCTGATCGTGGGTGACGTAGAGAGTGGTGGCCCCGAGGCGGCGGTGCAGGGCCTTGATCTCCGCCCTCATCTCGAGGCGCAGTTTGGCGTCCAGGTTGGAAAGGGGTTCGTCGAAGAGGAAGGCCGCCGGATCCCGGACGATGGCCCGTCCCAGGGCCACCCGCTGCCGCTGGCCTCCCGAGAGCTGACCCGGTTTCCGCTCCAGGAGGGCTTCGATGCCGAGCAGTTTCGCGGTCTCCTCGATCCGGCGGGCGATCGTCGCCGATTCCTCGCGTGCCGCCGCGGAGAAGCGGGAGAGGGGGCCTCCATGGCGGCGGCGGCGTTCCAGTCCGAAAGCCAGGTTCCGGCGCACGTTCATGTGCGGGTAGAGGGCGTAACTCTGGAAGACCATGGCGATGTCTCGGTCCTTGGGGGGGACGGAGTTCACCACTTCGCCGGCGATGGAGATGGTTCCGGAGGAGATTTCCTCCAGGCCGGCGACCATGCGCAGGGTGGTGGACTTGCCGCAGCCCGAAGGACCGACCAGGACCACGAACTCCCCGTCGGCCACTTCCAGATCCACCTGGTCCACGGCCTGGGTGCCGTCGGGGTAGACCTTGCACACCTGCTCCAGCCGGATCTCCGCCATGCCCGCCATTATCGCAGACGAGCGCTTCTCGACCTACCGTTCCCGTTGCGTCAAGAGGGTTTCCGTCGTACTGCCTGGATCTCCGGTGGTGACGATTTGGAAATCTACGGGCAGCAAGCTGCGGATCCGATCCGACACCGCCTGCCCGGCCTGGTCACGAAGGTAGCCGTGAAGCGCCGCGCCATCCCCGAGTTCCACCTCGATCGTGGGTGGATCCTCGGCTTCGAGATGAACCAGTTCGGATGCGTAGGGGATCACGGGCGCGGGAAGGGTCGAGGACGTGGGGGGCAATGCCTCGTTGGTTGTTCATTGATATTCAGTCATGTCGTTCCTGTTCATCCCTTGACGGCCCCCTTTCCGAGCCCCTCGACGAACTGTTTCTGGGCGAAGAAGAACAGCAGGATGCAGGGGATCATGCTGACGATGGAGACCGCCATCAGGTACTGGACGTCCTCCAGACCACCGTATTGGTTGCGGAAGGAATTGAGGGCGACCGCGAGGGTGGCCTGTTCCTCGCCGTGGAGGTAGATCAACGGGGCGAGGAAATCGTTCCATGCGAAGAGGAAGGTGAAGACCGCGCAGATCGCGATCACCGGGCGGCACATGGGCAGCATGATCCTGCGCCAGATTCCGAAGTGGCCGTAACCGTCCAGGCGCGCCGCTTCGATCAGGGCTTCCGGTACCTGAGCGAAGAACTGGCGGAAGAGGAAGATGAAGAAGGCGTTGCCGAAGAATGCCGGCACCACCAGGGGGAGGATGGTGTCCACCCATCCGAGGTTGCGGAAGAGCAGGAAAAGAGGAATCATGGTCACCTGCGGCGGCAGCATCATGGTGGCGAGCATGACCACGAACAGGGTCCGGCTGCCGCGGAAACGGATGCGCGCGAAGCCGTAACCCACCAGGCTGCACGACAACACCTGGCCGATCACGGTCAACACCGTGACCACCACCGAGTTGGCGAAGGCATCGAGGAAACCGCTCCAGCGTTGGGAACCCAGGGAAGCCAGGGCCTCGGGGTAATTTCGCCACTGGGGATCGTGCGGGAACCAGGAGAAGTGCCCGCCGCCGGCCACCGCGGCCCCGGCCTGGCCGGGAGTGGACAGGCTCACCACCACCATCCACCACAGCGGGAAGAGCATCAAGGCGGCGCCTGCGGAGAGCGGCAGATAGGGAAGGATGCGGCGGAAATACTTCATGACTGTAGGGCCTCGTAGTGGACGAAGCGTTTCGAGCCTCGCATCATCAGGAGGGTGAGGATCAGGGTCAGCAACAGGAGCAACCAGGCCAGCGCCGAGGCGTACCCCATCGCGTAGTATTCGAAGGCCTGGTTGTAGAGATAGAGGACGTAGAAACGGGTCAGGTCGCCGGGTTCGCCGCCGGTCATCACGAAGGCCTGGGTGAAGACCTGGAAACTGCCGATCGAGGCCATCACCAGATTGAAGAAGATCACCGGGGAGAGCATCGGCAAGGTGATGGAACGGAGGCGGTGCCACGCCCCGGCCCCGTCGATCTCGGCGGCTTCATAGAGTTCGCGAGGGATTCCCTT
>CAYVRL010000267.1:0-3971 GCA_964454065.1 uncultured Planctomycetales bacterium
ACAGTCGGCGCGAACGGGGTACCCCGCGGTCCACTTCCTGCATCAGGAGGATGTCGGGCTGGTAGTAGCGGACCACCTCGATGATCCGTTGGGGGCGGAAGCGGCGGTCCATCCCGATCGCCCGGTGGATGTTCCAGCTCATCAGGCGGAGGTGCAACATGCCTCAGAAGGCGCGATCCATGCTGCCGAAGACCCGTTCCGCGAAGCGCTCCCGCCAGGGCCGTTGCAGCCAGGCTTCCCACGTGATCTCACGGCTTCGGGCGAAGTCCTCGCGGAAGGTCCCTTCCAGGCTCTCCGCCAGGACGGGGTCGCGGAGTTCCACCCCGACTTCGTTGTTGACGTACATCGACCAGCGATCCAGGTTGGAAGAACCGATCAGGCACCACTCCCAGTCGAAGAGCGCGCACTTGGCGTGCAGGAAGGAGGGTTGGTACTCGAAGATGCGCGCGCCGTCGCGCAATAAGCCGCCGTAGTAGCGACGGGCGGCGAAGCGCACCGCGGGATGGTCGGTGTGGGGGCCGGGGAGCAGGAGACGGACATCCACGTCCCGATCCAGAGCGGCGTGGAGGGCCCGGCGCAGCCGCGGACTGGGGATGAAGTAGGGGACGGCGATCCAGATCCGTTCCTGGGCCTTGCCGACCCGTTTGCGAAAGCTGACCCGGTAGTGGGGGCGGTGGAAGGCGTATTGGGGGACCACCCGGAGTTGCCCGGGGCGGGCTTCGGGAAAGCGGCGCGGCCAGGGGGCACCGCGCGGACCCCCTTCCGAGCGCCGCCACAGGGTCTCGAAACAGTCCTCGAGCTGGGCGACACCGGGTCCTCCGTAGCGCAACATGGTGTCGCGGGCCGCGGGCCGGTCCTCGGCGGGCCACCACTGGTCGTCGAAGGCCAGTCCCCCGACCCAGCCGATGCGACCGTCGATCACGAAGATCCGCCGGTGGGTGCGTGGGATCAAATGCCAGTGGAAGAGCATCTTCCACAGCCCTCCCGGGTGATAGAAGCGGATGTCGATCCCCGCTCGCTCGAAGCGCTGGCGGGTGGAGGAGCCGAGGGCGCTGGAGCCGAATCCGTCGGCCAGGACTCGGACATCGGCCCCATTCCGCCGCGCCCGGACCAGGACGTCACTGACCGCCGCGGCCGCCAGCCCGTCTCGGTAGATGAAGTTCTCGACCAACAAGCGCCGTCGCGCATTCGAGAAATCGTGCAGCAGGCGTTCCCAGGTGGGGCCCGCCGAGGTGTAGAACTCGGCGTCCTCCGCATCCACGAAGGGATAGGGGCCACGTCGTGCTCCGGAAGTCATACAGAGGGTTTACGCCCCGCGTGGGGCCGCTACAATCCTCTTCCGGAGTGGGCCTTTAACTCAGCGGCTAGAGTGCCATCTTCACACGGTGGAAGTCACTGGTTCAAGTCCAGTAAGGCCCACCAACCCTCTCAGCCCTCCGCGACGGGAGAGGGCTCCGGGACCTCCCGAAGGAGAGCCGCGCCGGCTTCCACCACCTCCTCGACCGGGATCTCGAGCATGCAGGCGTGGTCGGTGGGGCAGCGGTGTTCGTGGCAAGCGATGCACGAGAGTTCCGCGCGGCGGAGGATGACCGCCCCCGCGTTGGCGAAGTCGCTCCAGCGCGGGTGGGTGGGTCCCATCAGGACCACCCGGGGGACTCCGAGCGCCGCCGCCAGGTGTCGCGCGCCGTTGTCCATCGTGAGCAGCAGCCGACAGCAGGAGAGCAAGGCCTTGAAGGGGCCCAGCGGTGCGGGGACCACCCGTCCCTGGGCGGCGGTGGCCACTGCTTCCAAGAGGGGCTGCTCCTGCGGGGAGCCGAAGACCAGGGCCGGGAGGCCGCTGCGCCGGGCCAGTTCGCCCAGGGCGGCGCCGCAACGCTCGGCCGGGTAGATCTTGGAGGGGCCGAAGGCGGCGCCCGGGGCCGCGGCCACGAAGGGAGGGCGCAAACCGTGCCCGGCGAGTTCGCGCAGGATGCGGGCGGCTTCGGCGCGGTCCGCGGCGGAGCAGGCCACCCGAGGCAGCGGCGGGGTGGCGGGCCCTTCCGCGAACTCCGCGTAGATTTCGGTCATCGGCCGGGCTTCGCCGACCGGGGGAAGGAGGCGGGTCAGGAACATGCGTCGGCCCTGCCCCGGTCGTCCGACCCGCTCCGGAATGCGGGCCAGGAAGGCGGCGGCAGCTGCGGACCAGGAGTTCGGAACGATCAGGATGCGATTGGCGTGGACCGACCGCAGGGCACGAGCTTCGGCACGGAGCCGAGCGAGGGAACCACCGCGTCCCGGGAGGAGGACGAAGCCGTCGAGGATCGGACTGCCGCTCAGGATCGCTTCCGCGGCGGCGCGGCCGGCCGCCACCAGGCGCAGGGAATCCCCTCCTTGTCGCCGCAGGAGCTGGAGGAGCGAAGTGACGGCGACCACGTCCCCGACCGGATTCGGGACTCGGACCAGGAGCGTGCTCACCTCGCTTCCCGACTCAGACGGGTGGCGAGTTCCCGGCTCGAGGCGATCTTCGGGCCTCCGACGAAGACTTGCCGGACTCCGAGCTCCGCGGCGATCCGGGCTTCCTCGGGGGGCATGGCGCGGGGATCGTAGTCCTCTCCCTTGGCGTGGATCGCGGGCCGCAGGATGCGCAGGGTCTCGGCGACCGTGTCCTCGGGGAAAGGGGTCACGAAGTCCACGCTGCGCAGGGCGGCCAGGATCTCCGCCCGTGCCTCGAGCCCTTGCAGGGGATGCCCAGGCCCTTTCGCGCGCTCGGTGGAGGCGTCGTCGTTGATCGCCACCACCAGGAGTTCCCCACATTCCCGAGCGGCGCGGAGGACCCGGATGTGGCCGGGGTGGAGGAGGTCGAAGACGCCGTTGCAGAGGACGACGCGGCGGCCCGCGGCTCGTTCCGCCGCCAGGAGCGGGGCCAGCTTCTCGCGCGGGGTGAGGAACGGGGAATCCGTCACTTTCGACAGCTTAGCCGCTTTCCGGAATAGAATGGCCGGATGGGCTCTCCCCGGCTTCTGCTGCTCGCCGTTCCGCTGGCCGTGGGCTGTGCGCCCTCTCCCTCCGCTCGGCAGAGCGTGCCACCCTCCCGGCGTCCCGCGCCCACGGTGCACCGGCTGGACCCCGGTGCGGAGGGGCGCAATGCCGATGCGCGTCGCGAGTGGATGGAGGCCATGCACCGGACGGCCCCGGGCGTGGACTGGCGGGCCATCGAGCGCGACAACGGCTTGGCGGCGATGGCCCGGCGCCGGAGTTTCGCCGCGGGCGGACGTTCCTCCTCGGTCCCCGGGAGCTGGCGCGAACTCGGCAGCCGCAACCAGGCCGGACGGATGTACGCGACCGCGCTCTCCAGCAGTGGGACGCAGTTCTACAGCGGCTCGGCGCTGGGCGGGGTATGGCGCGCGGACCTGGACGGCAGCCACTGGACCGCGATCGGCGATACCCTCTACGGAGGGGCGACCGATCTCGCGGCGTTGCCCGCGCCCGGCGGAGGACCGGACATCGTGTTGCGTCTCTCCAACGGCATGCTCCACCGCAGCACGGACGATGGCCTGTTGTGGGATTCGCCTGCCGGGCTGGACCACGTCAACGACGTCTCTCGTCTTCGGGTCCTTCCCGATTCCGCGCACACCGTCTTGATCCTCGCCTTCGATCCGGATGTCCAGGTCGGCTGGGCGGTCTATCGTTCGACGGACCTGGGCGCGAGTTTCACGCGCACATGGCTCCTGAAGAGTTGGAAAGGGGATTTGTGGTCCCCGCGTGACGTCCCGGGCCCGGTGTGGGTCTACAAGATGGACCAGCTCCACGTCTCCTACGACGGCGGAGTGACCTTCTCTCCCTACGGCAATCCGCTTCCCTTCACTTCCGGGGCCGTCCATCTCGCGGCGACCGAGGGGAATCCCCCGACCTTCGATCTGGCGCGCAAGAAGAACTCGGTCTGGGAGTTGTGGCGGTCCAACGACGGAGCGCAGACCTGGACTCACGTCCGC